>NZ_JBDGBK010000005.1:0-65703 GCF_040910045.1 Enterococcus sp. RTP21361st1_A6_RTP21361_211029
ATATAAATATTATTCCTTATATCATTCGATTTGTAAATGCTTTTTACAAATCACTCGCAAGATATCCCTAGATTTGCAAACGCTTTTTCTAAATAATAAATTTACATTGAATCGAATTATTTTATAAATGATAATAAGGGTGTAAATAAAATAGCAAAGGAGCAATACAATGACAAAAGGAATCAAAATCGCTACCATTGGTGGCGGCAGTAGTTATACTCCGGAGTTAATGGAAGGCTTTATCAAACGCTATGAAGAACTGCCAATTCGGGAAATTTGGTTAGTAGATATCGAAGCAGGAAAAGAAAAACTGGCAATCGTTGGAGCGATGGCACAGCGAATGTGGGATGCTTCTCCTTATGATGTGAAAATCCACATGACGCTGGATCGAGAAGAAGCCTTGAAAGATGCAGATTTTGTTACGACTCAATTTCGAGTAGGCTTGCTGAATGCCCGGATCAAAGATGAGCGTATTCCTGCCTATTATGGCATGATCGGTCAAGAAACCAACGGTCCTGGCGGGATGTTTAAAGCATTTCGGACAGTACCAATTATTCTGGAAATCGTAGAAGATATGAAACGCTTATGTCCAAATGCTTGGTTGATTAATTTTGCCAATCCAAGCGGCATGGTCACAGAAGCGGTTGTCCGTTATGGGAAATGGGATAGAGTGATTGGACTTTGCAATGTTCCTGTGATGGCGACCATGATCGAACCTGCATTGATCGGTAAAGAGCCGGATGAGTTAATCTACAAATTTGCTGGCTTAAACCATTTCCATTGGCATAAAGTCACTGACTCACACGGAAATGATGTGACGATGGATATTATTGATAAAATGTATCAGGAAGATAATGGTTTGCCGAAAAATATTTTTGATGTGCCGTTTTATCGTGAACAATTAGAACAAATGAGAATGATTCCTTGCGGTTATCATCGCTATTACTATCGTCAAGAAGAAATGTTGAAGCATGCACTGGAAGAATATCAGACTGTAGGAACGAGAGCGCAGCAAGTGAAGCAAACAGAGGCAGAACTTTTTGAACTTTATAAAGATCCAGAATTGGATCATAAACCAGAACAGCTGCAGCAACGTGGGGGAGCCTACTATTCAGATGCGGCTTGCGAAACGATTGCCTCGATTTATGCAAACAAAAATACCCAGATCGTGGTCTCAACCAAAAATGAGGGAGCTGTTCCTGACCTACCGGCTGATTGTGTTGTCGAAGTTACCGCGTATGTTGGGGGACAAGGTGCCCGCAATGTGGCTTTTGGCGAGCTGCCGACTGCAGAAAAAGGCTGGCTACAAGTAATGAAGGCTATGGAGCTTTTAACGATCGAAGCAGCGGTTACTGGCGATTACAATACCGCATTACAAGCTTTCACCATTAACCCATTGGTGCCATCAGGAGAAACAGCTAAACGCGTAATGGATGAATTATTTATTGCTCACAAAGCTTATCTACCAAACTTTAAATCAACGATTGAGCGTTTGGAAAAAGAAGGAATCGAAGTTCAAGACGAACTGGCAAAATCACTTAATTAATCAACAAAATATCAAGAAAGTAGGAATGAAATAATGGGATTTAGAAAAGACTTTTTATGGGGCGGCGCAACTGCTGCCAATCAGTGTGAAGGAGGTTACAACGAAGGTGGGCGAGGCTTAGCCAATGTCGATGTTGTACCGATCGGTAAAGATCGTTTTCCAGTCATCACAGGACAGATGAAAATGTTTGATTTTGATGAGGATCATTTTTATCCTGCCAAAGAAGCAATCGATATGTATCATCGTTACAAAGAAGATATTGCTTTATTTGGAGAAATGGGCTTTAAAACCTATCGTTTGTCCATTGCTTGGAGTCGTATTTTTCCAAAAGGGGACGAACAAAAACCAAATGAAGACGGCTTGAAATTCTATGAGGATCTCTTCAATGAGTGCCATAAATATGGTATTGAACCACTGGTAACGATCACGCACTTTGATTGTCCAATGCATTTAGTAGAAAAATATGGTGCTTGGCGTTCACGAGAATTAGTAGGCTTTTATGAGAATTTATGCCGAGTTATTTTTAATCGTTACAAAGGATTGGTCAAATATTGGTTAACTTTCAACGAAATCAACATGATTCTTCACGCGCCATTTATGGGAGCTGGCCTCTATTTTGAAGAAGGCGACAACGTGGAGCAGGTCAAATACCAAGCGGCCCATCATGAATTATTGGCATCTGCGATTGCGACGAAAATCGCTCACGAAGTAGATCCGGAAAATAAAGTGGGCTGTATGCTGGCTGCAGGTGCCTACTACCCTTACACAAGTAAGCCTGAAGATGTTTGGGCATCAAGAAAATCAGATCGCGAAAACTATTTCTTCATTGATGTCCAGTCTCGGGGAGAATACCCACAATATGCATTGAAGGAAATGGCCCGTAACGGGATTGAGATCAAAATGGAAGAAGGCGACTTAGAGTTATTGAAGGCCCACACAGTTGATTTTATTTCATTCTCTTACTACTCTTCTCGGGTATCGACAACAGATGCTGAGCTATTGGAACAAACTTCTGGAAATATTTTTGCTTCAGTAAAAAATCCTTATTTGGAAGCAAGCGAATGGGGCTGGCAGATCGACCCATTAGGTTTGCGGATTACTATGAATGACCTTTATGATCGTTACCAAAAACCATTATTCATTGTAGAGAACGGTTTGGGTGCTGTTGATACACCAGATGCTGATGGCTATGTGGAGGATGATTACCGAATTGATTATCTTGCAGCACATATACAAGCCATGAAAGACGCCGTTGAACAAGATGGTGTTGATCTATTAGGGTATACAACATGGGGATGTATCGATTTGGTCTCTGCGGGAACAGGTGAGATGAAAAAACGCTACGGTTTTATCTATGTTGATCGCGACAATGAAGGCAATGGTACGCTGAAACGGACAAAGAAAAAATCCTTCGACTGGTACAAACAAGTCATTGCTTCAAATGGCGAAGACTTAACAAACAAATAATCATGCTTGCGGCTTCTTCTTGGATGAATTCTAAGAAGAAAGCCGCTGATAGTCTTTACGATGGAGGGATAATATGGGGTTTCCAAAAAATTTTCTTTGGGGTGGCGCAACAGCTGCGAACCAATATGAAGGCGGCTATCTTTCTGGCGGAAAAGGGTTAAGCACCCTCGATGCCATTACAGGAGGCAGTATGGATCAGCCGCGAATGATTACCTATAAAACAAAAGACGGCCAGATCGGGAAAGTTACTCGGGATACCGAATTACCTGAAGGTGCCGTTGGGTACATCGATCCAGAGCAGTATTATCCTAGTCATGTGGCGACAGACTTTTACCATCATTATCAGGAAGATATTGCGTTGTTTGCAGAGATGGGCTTTAAGTGTTTTCGGATGTCTATTTCCTGGGCGCGGATTTGTCCAAAAGGAACCAGAGAGATCAACGAAGACGGCCTGGCTTTTTATGATGCAGTTTTCGATGAGCTGTTGAAGCATGGCATTGAGCCAGTGGTGACGATCAATCACTTTGATATTCCTATGTGTTTAGCGGATGAATATGATGGTTGGTCGAATCGCAAAGTGATCGACTATTTCTTGTTTTTCTGCGAAACGATCTTCACTCGTTACCAAGATAAAGTGAAATATTGGATGACGTTTAACGAGATCAACTTTTTGAGAAGTTGGACACAAATTGGTATTCATAAAAATGATAAGCAGCATAAGTATCAAGCTGCTCATCACTTGTTTGTAGCAAGTGCTAAAGCAGTACAAATGGGACACCGAATCAACCCGGATTTCATGATTGGGATGATGGTGGCGTATATTCCAAGTTATCCGATGACAGCTAATCCAGAGGATGTTTTAGCTGCATTGCAATTCAATCGGGAACAAGAATTCTATATTGACGTTCAAGCAAAAGGCTATTATCCTGCCCACAAGGTAAAAGAGTTCGAACGTGAAGGGATCGAAATCAAAAAAGAAGCTGGAGATGACGCGGTCATTGCGAACGGAACGGTTGACTATATCGGTTTTAGCTATTATATGTCAACCGCTTCTTCAGCAAATCCTGAAACAGTCAAGTATGTTGGCGGCAACCAAATGCCTGCGGTGAAAAATCCTTATTTAGCCGAATCGGATTGGGGCTGGGCGGTCGATCCATTAGGGTTGCGGATCTCATTGTGTCAATTGTCTGATTGTTATCATCTTCCTTTATTTGTAGTAGAGAATGGATTCGGTGCCATAGACAAAGTGGAATCTGACGGCTCGATCAATGACGATTATCGAATTGATTATTTCAAAAAACACATTGCAGCCATGAAAGATGCGATAACTCTTGATGGCGTAGACTTGATTGGCTATACACCTTGGGGATGTATCGATCTTGTATCGGCAGGAACTGGTGAGATGAAAAAACGCTATGGCTTTATTTATGTGGACATGGATGATCACGGGAACGGAACATTGGCCCGGAAAAAGAAAAAATCATTTGATTGGTACAAAGAAGTGATTGCTT
The DNA here is from genome assembly GCF_040910045.1 of Enterococcus sp. RTP21361st1_A6_RTP21361_211029. NCBI lineage: Bacteria > Bacillati > Bacillota > Bacilli > Lactobacillales > Enterococcaceae > Enterococcus > Enterococcus sp. RTP21361st1_A6_RTP21361_211029. Next base: position 4,525 of record NZ_JBDGBK010000005.1, read on the forward strand.
CAAATGGAGAACAACTTTAAAGAATAAGAAAACATCCCCGCATTCATGGCGCAAACAGCAGTGAGAGAGTATTCATTGCTGTTGCAAACCGATGAGTGAGTGGATGTTTTTTCTGGTTAGATCATTAGCCAAGAACCTTTTCAATACTAGGGATCATTTTGGTTGGATTGGTCTGAGGGGCAAAACGTTCAACGACATGTCCCTTGCGATCAATTAAAAATTTAGTAAAATTCCATTTGATCGCTTTCCCCATCGTTCCTGGGGCTTCTTCCTCCAAGTATTGAAAAAGCGGATCAGCTTCTTTTCCGTTGATGACTGTCAATTGATGCATCGGAAAGTCAACACCATAGGTTGTGCGACAAGCTTCGGCAGCTTCACTAGCAGAATGAACTTCTTGTTTGAATTGGTTGGAAGGGAAGCCTAAGACCATCAATCCTTGGTCGCGATATCGTTGGAACAATTCTTCAAGTTCGTTGAATTGGGGGCTCAATCCGCATTTTGTCGCCGTGTTGACGACAATGATGGCTTGCCCCCGATAGCGTTCTAATGAATAGGTTTCACCGTTTTCCAAAGTGGCTTGAAACGCGTAAATTGACATTTTTTTGCTCCTTTCGATAGTTGACAGTATTTTCTAATTGTTGATTGTTCAGTAGTTCTAAACTTGTAATTAGTATATTTCAATCTGGAGGAAAAACCAAAAATAATTGATTTTCTTTCAGCAGTAAATAGACACAAGGCAGCAAAAAAAGGTTGGGATCAGAAGTGTTAAACTTCGATAAATAAGGAGGAATATATGGAAATTGCTTTTCAATTTTTTGGTATTTCGACTTATTTCCGAAGACATTGTTTCGGCTACCGCTGTTTAGACGTGTTTAGAGCGTGAAACAAAAGTATTTTTTACTTTTGTTTCACGCTCTTTTATTCGCTTTGACATTCGATTGTCTAATTGGCAGAAAAGATGACCTTTTTAGCAAGTCATTAGATTTCTGAAGCGACTTCGCCTTCAATTTCTTTTCCATGGACTACCGATTTGGTTTTCCACACACCGGAATACCAACGATAAATCATTAAAATACTCCGCAATGCTTCATCAATTGCGTAAGCGATCCAGACACCAATCAAGCCAAATTTAAAGACGATGGCCAAAGAGTACGAGAATGGTAAGCTGATGACCCAAAGAACAATCAAACTGCAGAATAATGGGAATTTAACATCCCCGCTGGCATTTAAAGAGCCCACTAGAATCATATTGACCGCACGTGCTGTCTCTAGGACGATTTCAACGAGAAATACGCCTTTAGCGATTGAGATGACTTCAGCATTGGTAGTAAAGATTCCCATAATCGGTTCGATAAAGAGATAAGTCAATAAACAAATTGTAACAGAAGCGATGATGCCAATGATCATTGTGCGCATGCCCCGTTTTTGTGCTCGCTCAAATTCTCCTGCGCCTACATGACGACCAATCATGATTTGATTTCCCTGACTTAACGCCGAGGCGATCAAATACACAAATTGAGTGATCGCTGTAACATAAGACTTAGCAATCAGCACGCTTGAACCTAATTGCGCAACGATCATCGTTACTACCACTTGTGCTCCTTGATAAGACAAAGATTCTCCTGAGGAAGGTAGGCCATAGGTTAAGACATTTTTCATTACGTCCCATGATAAATACTTCAATCGGGCAGAAAGAACAGAAAAACCAACGTGTTTTTTCAGTAAAAATGCCGCAACAATCAAGCCAATCGTATTGCCGAAGACACTGGAGAAAGCTAGTCCTGTTACACCGAAATTAGGTAAGCCAAAAGGACTGTAAAGTACAAAGTAGTTACCAATAACAGCTAAGATAATGGCAAACATCGGTACAAGCAAAGCAGGTTTCGTAAAGCTGTGGCTACGCATGACCGCGATAATGACAGCTGTCAGCGAAGAAATAAACAAGCTTCCGCCATATACTTGCAGGTAGCCGCGACCCAAATCAACCAATGCTTCTTCTAATCCCATAAAATGCAGCAATTGATCAGAGCCAAAGATAAACATCAAGCTGATCAAAATACCTAAGAATAGAGAACCAAAAAGTGCTGTATTGATCACAGTAGGGATTTTATCTCGCTGCTTCGCACCAATTAGTTGAGCAATAATGATTTGCGTACCGACAGTGATGAAACCATAAATAAAGACGGTCAGATTCAGCAATTGATTTGCTGCGCTGACGGCAGCGACTGCTGGTTCAGAATAATGGGAAATCATCCATACATTGACATTCCCAATAATCACACGTAAAAATAGTTCAACAAAAATCGGCCAGCTAAGAAACAATAGTTCCCGATCAGATCTTTTCAAAAGTTTTTTCTTATTCAATTGTAAGGACTCCCCGTTTTCTATATAATAGATGTATCGTGAAAATTTTACAAAAAATGAAAAGAAAGTCAATGTAATTTTCAGAGAAAAAAACGGGAATATCTTATTATTTTTTGTAAGCAGAACATTCGACAGAAATTCTTTTTGAAAGTAAAGTATGGGTAGTCGAAAATGGAGGGAACAATTATGTATGATGTAATTATTATCGGCGCTGGACCTGCCGGCATGACAGCAGCGCTGTATGCGTCACGGTCAAATTTATCTGTTCTGATGATTGAGCGGGGAGCTCCTGGCGGTCAAATGAATAATACTGCTGAGGTTGAAAATTATCCTGGCTTCGATTCGATCTTAGGCCCAGAACTTGCTTTTAAAATGTATGAAAGTGCCATCCGCTTTGGCGTGGAGAATGCCTATGGCATCGTTCAAGGGATCACGGATCATGGAGAGTACAAGGAAGTCTGCACAGAAGACAAGAATTATCAAGGGAAAACTGTGATCATTGCAACAGGCTGTGTACATAGAAAATTAGGAGTCAAAGGCGAGGAAGAATTCGCTGGACGCGGAGTTTCATATTGTGCAGTTTGTGATGGCGCCTTTTTCCGCAACAAACGGTTGATCGTAGTTGGTGGTGGAGATTCTGCAGTCGAAGAAGCGATCTACTTAACACAATTTGCTTCAGAAGTAACGATTGTCCACCGTCGGGATGAGCTACGTGCGCAAAAGATCATCCAAGAACGAGCATTTGCCAATGAAAAGATCTCATTTATTTGGGATTCTGTCGTGGAAGAAATCAAAGGCAACGAGATGGTCGTAACTGGTGTTCAAGTGCGAAATGTCAAAACAAATGAAGTAACGGAAGAAGCGGCTGGTGGTGTCTTTATCTACGTTGGGCTAGATCCATTGACTGAACCATTCAGAGCTAGTGGACTCACGAATGAAACAGGTTGGATCCCAACCAATGAAATGATGGAAACAACTATGCCAGGCGTCTATGCGGTAGGGGATGTTCGAGAAAAAGGCTTACGACAAATCACTACAGCAGTCGGGGACGGCAGTATCGCTGGCCAACAAGTATTTGATTTTATAGAAACACAAAAAGACCAGCAACCAGTTAAATAATTATCGAACGCACTGTTATTTATAAAACGTTATTCGTTTTTGATAGCAGTGCGTTTGCATTTTCGTTTGGTTATTCTTTGAGAAAAACAGAAGTAGTGTTATACTAAAATTATAGTCATTTTAAAGTTAGAAGGAGTGGTTTTTGTATGGGATGGGAACAAATTTATGAGCAATGGAAAAATCATCAACAATTAGAAGCAGGGTTGAAGGATCAGTTAACAGAACTGGAGAAAGATCCAGAAATGTTGCAAGATGCTTTTTATATGCCGCTTGAATTTGGTACTGCTGGGATGCGAGGGATCTTAGGACCTGGGATCAACCGCATGAATATCTATACGGTCCGTCAAGCAACAGAGGGATTGGCGCGCTTCATGGATACACAAGATCCAGAAACCCGTCGCCGCGGTGTCGCAATCGCATATGATTCTCGTCATTTTTCACCAGAATTTGCGATGGAAGCAGCCAAGACATTAGCAAAACACGATATTCCTGCCTTTGTGTTTGAAAGCTTACGTCCAACCCCTGAATTATCTTTTGCGGTACGTTATCTGCATACGTTCACTGGAATCATGATTACAGCATCTCACAATCCGGCAGCTTATAATGGATACAAAGTATACGGCGAAGATGGTGGACAAATGCCTCCAGCAGATGCGGACGCCTTGACAGCTTTTGTTCGAGAAATTGAAAATCCATTAGAAATTCCAGTTTTATCAGAAGAAGAAGCAAAGCATAGTGGATTGATCACGATTATCGGCGAAGAGGTCGATACTGCGTATCTAAAAGAAGTCAAAACAGTGACAATCGATCAAAAATTAATCGAGACAACAGGGAAAAATCTTAAATTAGTTTACACACCATTACACGGAACAGGTCGGATGCTTGGTGAAAAAGCTTTGAAACAAGCAGGGTTTGAGCAATTTATTATTGAACCTTCACAAGCTGTTGCGGATCCAAACTTCAGTACAGTCAAGTCACCAAATCCAGAAGAACATTCTGCCTTTGAATATGCGATTGCTCTGGGAGAAAAAGAAGACGCAGACTTGTTGATTGCAACTGATCCGGATGCGGATCGCTTGGGTGCTGCAGTCCGGATGCCTGATGGAAACTATCAAGTATTGACAGGAAATCAATTAGGCGCATTGATGATCCGTTACATTCTAGAAGCCCACAAGAATGCCGGCACACTACCGGAAAATGCAGCAGTCCTAAAATCGATCGTTTCTAGTGAATTGCCAACAGCGATTGCCCAGTCTTACGACGTTGAAATGGTCAATGTATTGACTGGCTTCAAATTCATTGCCGAAAAAATCCAACAGTATGAAACAGATCATTCCCATACGTTCATGTTTGGTTTTGAAGAAAGTTACGGTTACTTGGTAAAACCTTTTGTGAGAGATAAAGATGCGATCCAAGCACTTGTCTTGTTGGCTGAAGTCGCTGCTTTTTATAAACAATCGGACAAAACACTTTATGATGGATTGCAAGATATCTTTGAGGAATATGGTTATTATGCCGAAAAAACGATTTCTGTTACGATGAGCGGTATGGAAGGTGCAGCCAAAATCACTGCATTGATGAAAACATTCCGAGAAAAAGCACCATCAGTTTTCGCGGGTATACCAGTCGTTCAAACAGAAGATTTCAAAGAATTGACAAGAGTTGGTTTAGATGGTCACATGCAAAAAATGACTACACCACCGTCAGATGTATTGAAATATACTCTTGAAGATGAGAGCTGGATTGCGGTTCGTCCTTCTGGAACCGAACCAAAAATAAAATTTTACATTGGTGTCAAAGGAAACTCTTCTGAAGATGCAGCAAATAAAATTGCTGAACTTGAAGCTGCCATTAATGAAATTACAGAAGTTTAAGCGATAAACAAGAGCTAGATCCTTTTCAAATACTTGGATGAGAATCAGATAGATTATTTTGCTGATATTCAGTTCTTCTTGGAGAACTTATTATAGGAAAATGTGCTGCTTCTTTTCCAGGTATTTGGGTGGATCCTGCATTTATTTTGACGCCTTGTTTTCAATGGGGCTTGACAAAGAATGCTTGAACCAGCTAGAATTTTATTCACCATCAAGAAAGGAAGACCAGCATGACTCAACCAGATCAAGAAGATATCCAAAAAGTCACTCAAATTTTTAAAATGCTTGGTGATCCTACACGTTTGAAGATATTGCTTTCTTTAGAAGAAGGAGAACGTAATGTAACTTCGATCGCAGAGCAAGTGATGATGGAACAATCTGCGGTCTCTCATCAATTGAAACTATTGAAAGATAATCGGATCGTAAAATCGGAACGACAAGGAAAGACAATTTTATATAGTTTAGATGACAAGCACGTAGTCGACATCTTACAAAAAACATTCGCTCATATCCATCACCGCTGAAACTAGGACGAGAATTTCTCGAAAGTCCTAGTTTTTTCTTATGCTTTTTGGTATGCTAGTAGAAAATTAAAAATGGATGAACGATTTTTTAATAACGTTTTCGGTAAGGAGGCTATATGAAAGAGCAATTAAATATAGGACTACTAGGAATGGGTGTCGTAGGCACTGGAGTCTGCCAACTATTAGCGGAACAAAGAGAGGCAATCGCAGCCCGAACTGGTGTCGAGATTTTTATTACGAAAGCATTGGCCTCTCCTTATGATGATAAAAGCGCAATTGCCCAAAAATACGGGTTTGAACTGACTAGTGATATTCAGGAAATCTATCAGGATGAGTCCATCGATGTCATTGTGGAATTGATTGGCAAGATCGATCCTGCGAAGGATTTTATTCTTGGTGCGTTAGCTCACAAGAAACATGTTGTAACCGCCAATAAAGATCTCTTGGCGTCTCATGGCCCAGAACTGACTGCCGCTGCTAAAAAAGCCGGTGTTGCATTGTATTATGAAGCCAGCGTGGGAGGCGGGATTCCTATCTTGCGAACATTAAGCACGCATTATTTACCCGATACGATTACCTCGATTTCTGGCATCGTCAATGGTACGACGAATTATATGCTGACAAAAATGTTAACAGATAACTTAAGTTATGAGGAAGTTCTAGCTGAAGCACAGGCAAAAGGATTTGCAGAATCGGACCCGACCAATGATGTGGACGGTATTGATGCAGCTTATAAGATGGTCCTCTTGACAAAATTTGCATTTGGTATGACGATCGAGATGAAAGATGTTTCTATCGGCGGCATTCGTGGATTAGCAATTGAAGACATCATTTATGCCCAACAACTAGGGTATGAAGTGAAACTTATTGGTACGGCACAAAAGACACCAAAAAATCATGTCGCTGTTTCTGTTGGTCCAGTTCTTGTCCCTAAGCCCCATCCGCTAGCCTCAATCAAATATGAGTTTAATGGCGTGTATATCGAAAGTACGGGCATCGATCGTTCCATGCTTTACGGGCCTGGAGCGGGGGCTCGTCCTACTGCAACGAGTGTGCTGGCAGATGTGACGGAGATCGCTAAAAATAAATCTGCTGGGATCACTGAATCATTTCTAACCTTTGAACAGCCGACTCAGATTGCAGTACCAGATGAGCTTCGTCAACGTTATTACATTGCGTTGACTGGACCATTAGCAGCGCAGCAACAGACATTGGACTGGATCGACCAAGAATCTATCTTGGAAAAGAAAGCATTTTTGACGAAGCCATTGAGTCCCTCGGAATTAACAGCAGCATTATCGATTTTTGAAGATGGTCGAATTAGCCAAATCATGAAAGTAATGGAGGAGTAGCAGATGTATGAAGGACTATTAAAGCACTATAAAGAGTATTTACCGGTGACAGAAAAAACACCGCTAATCTCATTAGCAGAAGGAAACACACCGCTGATTCCATTGAATAACTTATCAGAAGAATTGGGTATCACATTATATGGGAAATACGAAGGACTAAATCCTACTGGATCTTTCAAAGATCGGGGAATGGTGATGGCAGTAGCCAAAGCGGTGGAAGAAGGCGCAAAAGCAATCGTTTGTGCTTCTACTGGTAATACCAGTGCTGCAGCAGCAGCGTATGCGACACGAGCAGGAATCAAAGCCTATGTGGTGATTCCAGATGGTAAGATCGCAATGGGCAAGTTGGCACAGGCAATCGTTTATGGCGCGGATATTATTTCTATTCCCGGGAATTTCGATGAAGCACTAAAAGCAGTTAGAGAAATTGCCAAAACAGAAGCTGTGGCCCTCGTGAATTCAGTCAATCCTTACCGTTTGGAAGGACAAAAAACCGCTGCCTTCGAAATTTGCCAGCAGTTGGAGAAAGCGCCAGATGTACTAGCAATTCCAGTAGGAAATGCTGGAAACATCTCTGCTTATTGGAAAGGATTCAAAGAATGGCATGACAAACAAGGGACTTCACTACCAAGAATGCATGGATTTGAGGCAGAAGGTGCCGCAGCAATCGTAAAAGGCGCGGTAATCGAAGAGCCAGAAACAATCGCAACAGCGATTCGGATCGGCAATCCAGCAAGTTGGAAGCTAGCAGAAGCCGCTCGTGATGAATCAAAAGGGTTTATCGATGCTGTAACCGACGAAGAGATCTTGAATGCTTACCGAAAGGTAGCTGCACAAGACGGTGTCTTTATTGAACCAGGATCGGCTGCTTCACTAGCAGGCGTGATTCAGCACGTGAAAAACGGGAAAATTCGTCCTGGTGAAACCGTAGTGGCAGTCTTTACTGGAAACGGCTTGAAAGATCCTGATACAGCTATTCAGGCTACCGAAGTAGCGATCCATAAGATGAGTGATCTAGAAGAAATGCGGCAACACCTGCGTAAAGGAGTGTCTCAACTATGAAGATTCGCGTTCCTGCAACCAGTGCAAATTTAGGACCTGGTTTTGATTCTTGCGGGATTGCTCTCTCAAAATATCTATTCATTGAAATTATGGAAGAAAGTGACCGATGGGAGATCTTACATGAACTCGGCAGTGAAATCCCTAATGATGAAAGTAATCTGCTGTTACGTGTCGCGCTGAAGCTTGCACCTACACTTACACCGCGTAAAATCCGCATGTACTCAGATATACCTTTAGCACGGGGATTAGGCAGCAGTTCATCGGTTATCGTGGCTGGAATCGAATTAGCCAATCGTTTAGGACACCTGAACTTAAGTGATGCACAGAAAGTTGATATTGCAACGGCCATTGAAGGCCACCCCGACAATGTGGCACCGGCAATTTATGGCGATTTTCTGATTACGGCCTTTGATCATGAACATAAACAAACTTATGTTGTTAAACATCATTTTCCGGAATGCAATATTGTTGCTTATATTCCGCAAGAACAATTGTTGACAGAAGCTAGTCGGAATGTCCTCCCTAAAACACTGGACTTTTCAACTGCTGTTGAAGCCAGTGCAATCGCCAATGTGATGATCGCAGCAGTGATCAAAGGGAATCTACCTTTAGCAGGTAAAATGATGCAGGCGGATCGTTTTCATGAGAACTATCGTGAAAAATTAATTCCGCATTTATCCACGATCCGCCAAATTTGTGAAGAAGAAGGCGGCTATGGCTGCTTCCTGAGTGGGGCTGGACCAACTGTCTTAGCGATTGTCCCACCCGAAAAGGCAGATAAGATCTGCCGCCTTCTCCATGCGCTTGAAACCAATGCAGCAATCGAACAGCTGCAGATCGATCGCGAAGGCGTCCAAGTCTTTTAGACTTTTCTGATTTGACACAAGCAAAAATCCCCAGAATAATGGTACAGTCTAGCTGACCATTACTCTGGGGATCTTTTTGTCTAAAATGTATGTGGCTGGTTATTCTTCTGTTTCTGACGTGTAGTAACTATGGTCTTCCAAATTCAATGCATTCAAAATCATGGAAGCTGTCTCTTCAATTGAAAGAGAGGCAACATTAATGACGATGCAGCCTAATTTTTGATAAAGATCATTGGCAAACTCTAATTCAGCCCGGATTTTTTCAATATCTGAATACGCCGTGTCTGGATTCAATCCGTAAGAACGCATCCGTTCTTTGCGTATGCTGTTTAAAACGTCGGGATCATTCGTTAACCCAACGATTTTGCTCGGTTCGATTTCCCACAACTGCTTAGGAATATGTGCTTGGGGCACAAGAGGCAAATTCGCCACCTTCAAGTTTTTGTTGGCTAAGAAAAGACTTAGCGGTGTTTTTGATGTTCGGGAAACACCTAACAAAACGACATCGGCTTCGAGAAAACCTCGTGGGTCTTTTCCATCATCGTATTTAACAGCGAATTCCATTGCTTTGATACGTTTGAAATAATTTTTGTTTAAATGATGCAATGCGCCGGGTTCTCGCGACGGAGCGACACCTGTGCGTTTTTCTACCTCGGTGACAGGAGGAGTCAATACATCAAAATGATATAGGTCGGCTTCTTCACAAAAGTGATTGGTTAGCGAGACTAGCTCATCGTTAATCAGTGTGTGCAAAATAATGGCATCGTGTTTTTTGGCATCAGTCAACGCCTGGATCAAGTGTTCTTTGGTGTGAATAAAGGTACGCCGAAATAAGTTGAATTCAACACTTGGGTACTGTGCCATGGTTGCTTGAGCTAATTTGGAGGCCGTTTCTCCTGCTGAATCGGACAAGACAAAAATCGTGACAATCGTTTCTTGTGGGTTCATAGTAAAATCCTCTCTTGCATTTTTGATAATTTCATTATACCATACTTACGATCGCTAAAAATCGGAATGATTTTGATTTACTGGAGGGATTCGATGAAAAATCAACCATTGATTGAGCAAGCTATGTCGATATTAAAAGAACATGGCTATAAATATACCAAAAAAAGAGAAGCTATCATTACTTATTTAGTGAAACGCAACCGTTATTTGCCGGCAAAAGAAATCCATGATTTCATGTCTGAAGAATACCCGGGTCTAAGTTATGACACGATCTATCGGAACCTTCATGATTTTTCTGAGATTGGCATCTTGGAAGAGACTGAATTGAATGGAGAAATGAAATTTCGTTATAATTGCTGCGTGGAATTGGAAGATCATCACCATCATCATTTTATTTGCACGGTTTGTGGCAAAACAAAAGAGCTGCATATTTGTCCAATGGATTTCTTTCAAGAACAATTGCCCGGGTGCAGTATCGAAGGCCATCGTTTTGAAATTCTAGGCAGATGTGAAGATTGTCGCTGATTGTTCGGATTCTAAGATTGAATCAGGAAGTTCATCGACTTTTTTACTAGAATACCTTGACACTTTTTCAGGGGTTAGCTATAATTTTCAAAGGACAGTCTTGTTTTTTGAGATTTTATTTCAATGACAAATACGGTTACTTTTTAAGCTCGGAGGGAGGGAATTTACATGTCAAAAACAGTCGTTCGCAAAAACGAATCACTTGACGATGCTCTTCGTCGCTTCAAACGTTCCGTGTCAAAAGCGGGTACTTTACAGGAATCTCGTAAACGTGAATTTTACGAAAAACCAAGTGTAAAGCGTAAGAAAAAATCTGAAGCAGCTAGAAAACGTAAAAAATTCTAATTTTCTACTGTTTTGAGAATTGGAGCTGGTAGTGTGACGCTACTAAGTACACTGAATGATGACATGAAAACAGCGATGAAAGCCAAAGACAAGGAAACGTTGCAGGTGATTCGCATGTTGAAAGCATCGATTCAAAACGAACAGATCAAAAAAGGTGCCGACTTGAACGAAGAGGAAGAATTGACTGTGTTGTCTCGTGAAATGAAACAACGTCGTGATTCTCTGACTGAATTTGAGAAAGCCGACCGTACCGATCTGGCTGAAAAAGTCAAAGGTGAAATTGCAATTGTTGAAAAATACTTGCCGGCACAACTTGATGAAGCGGAAATTCGCCAAATCGTTGCTGGTGCGATCGAAAAAACAGGAGCTTCTTCTCCGAAGGAATTCGGAAAAGTGATGGGCGCTGTGATGCCTCAAGTAAAAGGCAAAGCAGACGGCAACCAAGTCAATGCGATCGTCAAAGAATTATTAGGGCAAATGTAAGGACACGCCGTAAGCATCTTATTGGATGCTTACGGCTTTTTTGTTCTTTCTTAGTGAGTATTTTTAAGTAGAATCAATGATCGAAAAACAAACTTTTAATAAATTGCAAAGAACGCTGCCAAAACGCTTCTTGAAGCTTACAAGTAATTTTGCTTTTAGCGATTGTGTGGTATTATAAACTAGAATGCCTAAAAAAGGAGCTGTAACTTATTTGACAGAAGAGCGTATTTCTTTGGAAATCCAACTGACTCAAAATGATGATATTAGTTTGTTGTTGGGTTCCCATGACAAACATATCAAAGTCATCGAAGATGCTACACAAACAACGATTCATACCCGCGGAGAAATGATCCAAATCATTGGTGAAAAGACAGCCGCTGAAAAAGCCCAATCCGTGATCCATGCGTTGCAAGAGTTGATCAAACGAGGGATCAATATCAGTACGCCAGATGTTATTACGGCATTGAACATGGCAAATAAAGGAAACTTAGATTATTTCACAGATATGTATGAAGAAGAAATCATCAAAGATCGTAACGGTAAGCCGATCCGCGCAAAAAATGCCGGACAAAAGAAATATATTGAAGCCATCAGAACCCATGATGTCGTTTTTGGCGTTGGACCAGCAGGAACCGGAAAGACGTTTCTTGCCGTTGTCATGGCCATTGCGGCATTGAAGAAAGGACAAGTTCAAAAAATCATCTTGACGCGACCCGCTGTTGAAGCAGGTGAAAATCTTGGCTTTTTACCAGGTGATCTGAAAGAAAAAGTCGATCCCTATTTGCGTCCCGTTTATGATGCCCTTTATCAAATCTTTGGTATGGATCATACCAATCGTTTGATGGAACGCGGCGTGATCGAGATTGCTCCGCTAGCCTATATGAGGGGGCGGACTTTGGAAGATGCTTTTGTGATTCTTGATGAGGCACAGAATACCACTATTGCCCAAATGAAAATGTTTTTGACCCGCCTAGGATTTAATTCAAAAATGATCGTTAATGGCGATACAAGTCAAATTGATTTACCAAAAGGAACAACGAGCGGACTGATTCATGCGCAACGAGCGTTAGAAGCAATTCCTAAAATTGCGTTTGCGCACTTTGAAGCAGGAGATGTCGTTCGTCATCCAGTCGTTGCAGACATTATACGTGCCTATGAGGAATCCGATAGTAAAGAACAACGTTGATTGTCGGACAGGAGGGGTAAAATGATCATACAACCGTTACGGAATTTTCGAGAAAAATTAGGCCGCTTTTACCTGCCGCTGCTTATGGTGCTCTTTTTTGTTTTATCTATTGGGATCATGTTTTCCAGTGTAAAACAAAACAATGTCGACTATAGCGAGGGGCAGGTTGCGGAAGAAAATATCCGAGCCAACAAAACGATTGAAAACACAACTGCTACTGAACAAAAACGTACGCTAGCCGCTGAAGCCGTCTCGCCTGAATACACGTATCAAGACGATTTGGCACAAGTTCAACATGAACGGATCAATCATTTGTTTGAATTGATTGATACAGTCAACAAGACTGTCAATACGAAATATGAAGCTGCGGTCAAAGCTGCTGGTGAAAATGAAAATGTTCCTAAACCGGATACAGAAGAGTATATCGCCACTTTAAAAAAAGAATTTGAAAAAATGAGTGATGATGAACTTGATTTTTATCAAGCGCTGACCAATAATTTTTTGTCGACATTGTTTTCATTGAATAGTGATCAGCTGAACACGGTAAGAGATTATGCGCTGCAGCTTGTTGATGAACAAATGGCTAAACAGATCCGCCAATCTGAATTGAGTACTTTTCGATCAGAAGCCGAAGAAAAGATCCAGTTTTTGGATGTAACTTCTGAAATGGCAACAGCATTACGCTTTTTAGTCAATCAAGGGATCGTTGTCAACGATTTTCCTAATGAGAAACGAACGGAAGAAGCTCGGCAGGCTGCCAAAGACGCTGTTCAGCCTGTTATGATCTATCAAGGTGAGATCATTGTCCGGGAAGGCTCGCAGATTGATTCAAATGCATTAGAAAAATTGCAGCTTCTCGGTCTGACGAGTCAAACCTTCTCTGTATTTCCGTTGATTGCTTTAGTTTTTACTGCTGCTTTACAGATGCTCATGCTCTTTTATTACACACGGCAGACAAAAAACGAAGACAAACGGATGAATGCTGTGACCTTTTATGTCATTGCGATGATTTTTAGTATTTTATTGATGAAGTTTTTCCAACTATTTCAGTCTGAACTCATCGCGTTCATTCCGTTATTCTTTCCAGCTGCCTTTACCCCGCTGATCTTGAATATATTCTCAAGTCGGCGTTTGGGAATTTTAGCTGCGATGTTTCAAGTAATCAATGCGATTTTCATTTATTTTAATTCCAGCGGTACGAATATGCTGACTACTGTCTTGGTAACCTATTTGTTCTCTGGATTGATGGGAACGATGATCAGAAGGGAACGAATCGCCAGTCAAGGACGAACAGCCATTATGTGGGTCATCGTCTTTCCGTTCTTATTAAGTGTCATGTTAGTGATTTTCCAAGGGATGGATTTCGCGAGAGGCAATACCTGGACGACGATCATTTGTGCCTTAGCGGGTTCATTACTTAGCTATCTACTAACGATTGGTTTGCATCAATACATTGAGTTATTGGTCTCAGACAATAGCATGATCGTTCTGAACGAACTAAGTAATCCAAATCACCCGTTACTTAAACAATTACTGGAAGAAGCACCAGGAACCTATCATCATAGTATGATGGTCGCCAATTTGAGTGCTAATGCTGTAGCAGAGATCGGCGGACAAAGTTTACTGACACGGGTCGCTTGTTACTATCATGATATTGGTAAATTAAAGCATGCGAATTTCTTTGTTGAGAATTTACCCGCAGGGGCTGAAAATCCCCATAACTTTTTGCTTCCGGAAGACAGCAAGCAGATCATTTTCGGACATGTGATCGATGGAGCGGTTCTTTTAGAAAATGAGAAAATGCCTCAGATGGTGGTGGATATTTGTCGCCAGCACCATGGAACAACCTTGATGCGTTATTTCTATGTCAAAGCGAAAGAACGTAATCCAGAAGTGACAGAAGCCGATTTTCGCTATCCTGGACCAAAACCACAAACAAGAGAAGCAGGGGTCGTTAGTATCGCGGATAGTTGTGAAGCTGCTGTGCGGGCAATGGATAATCCCACAGATCAGAAAATCAAGGAATTTGTTTCGAATTTGATCAATGATCGGATTCTTGATGGACAATTAGATGAGTCCGGACTGACATTGCATGAAATTCGTATCATTGAAAAGTCCTTAGTCAATGGATTGTGTAGTACATTCCATTCACGGATCAAATATCCGAAAATGAAGTCCGAAGCGGAAAAAATGAAAGAAGAACAAGAAAGAAGAGATCGGTAATGGAGATTGCTTTTTTAGATGAAACAAATACAGTGAGTCAAGAGAAAATCAATGAAATTGATGAACTGCTGCAGTATGCGGCAGACTATTTGAAGCTGCCTGAGGATACGGAAATGTCTGTCACCTTCATGGACAATGCCGCTATCCAAGTCATCAATCGGGACTATCGTGATAAAGATCAACCGACGGATGTCATCAGTTTTGCTTTGGAAGAAGAAACGGAAGAAGAGTTGCCGATCATCTTTGATGATGAAATGCCAGCTATGCCGAGAAATCTTGGGGATATCATGATTTCAGTCGAGCGGGCAAAAGAGCAAGCTAGTGAGTATGGACACAGCTATGATCGGGAATTGGGCTTTTTAGCGCTGCATGGATTTTTGCATATCAATGGTTATGATCATATGACACCAGAAGATGAGAAAGAAATGTTCGGTCTGCAAAAGGAAATATTGGATGCCTATGGACTCAAAAGATAAGAATACAGAAAAAAACAAACAATTTATCACATCCATTGAATTTGCCTTTACAGGAATCAAGACCGTCTTTGACGAAGAGCGCAATATGCGCAAACATGTCTTGTTAGGCATCGTTGCAATCATTGTGGGATTTGTCTTTAGATTAAATCAAATGGAATGGCTCTGGTTGTTGTTGTCGGTATTTTTGGTTTGGATCGTGGAAATCGTCAACACAGTCTTTGAAAATGTCGTTGATATGTTTACCGATTTTCACTTCCATCCCATTGGCAAAAAAATCAAAGACATGGCGGCAGGAGCAGTCCTGATGACAGCATTCTTTGCATTGATCGTTGCGGCAATCATTTTTATACCAAAAATTTTAGCGTTCTTTTAGAAAGATAATACACAGAGGAGATCACCTATGACAACACATAAATCAGGCTTTGCTGCCATTGTTGGCCGGCCCAACGTTGGTAAATCCACATTACTTAATCGCGTAGTAGGTCAAAAAATCGCTATCATGAGCGACAAAGCACAAACGACCCGAAATAAAATCCAAGGGGTTTACACAACACCAGATGCACAAATCGTTTTTATCGATACACCTGGAATCCATAAGCCAAAACATCGCTTAGGAGATTTCATGGTGGAAACTGCTTATAGTGCACTTCGTGAAGTCGATGTGACCTTATTTATGATCAGTGCCGATCAAAAACGGGGGAAGGGCGATGACTTCATTATCGAGCGGCTGCGGAAAAACGAGACGCCGGTCTTTCTAGTCATCAATAAAATCGATAAAGTACATCCAGACGAACTTTTAGCTATTATCGAAGATTATGCGGCTCAAATGACGTTTGCGGAGATCGTGCCGATTTCGGCAACGGAAGGAAATAATTTTGAGACATTGATGAGATTAGTCATTGATCAAATGCCGGAAGGTCCCCAATATTTTCCTGAGGATCAAATCACAGACCATCCAGAATATTTCATCGTTTCGGAATTAGTGCGGGAAAAAGTGCTGTTACTGACTAGAGACGAAGTGCCTCACTCAGTCGCTGTGGTGGTTGACTCGATGAAACGGGATGAAAATGATAAAATTCATATTCAAGCAACGATCGTCGTTGAACGGGATAGCCAAAAAGGAATCATTATTGGGAAAGGCGGCAAAATGCTGAAACAAATCGGAACAAAAGCACGATTAGATATCGAGCATTTGTTAGACGATAAAGTTTACTTGGAATTATGGGTCAAAGTTCAAAAAGACTGGCGAGACAAACAAACCTTCCTGACAGACTACGGTTATCGGAACGATGATTACTGATCTTCTCTAAACAAGATCAGCTAAGAAGTTTGATGAGAGAAAAGACAAAGAAAGCTGGAGCAAGCGAAGGGGATTGAGCTGCTTCAGCTTTCTGGTTTAGAAAGGAGCGTTGTTCATGAATTTAGTTGAAACAAAAGGGATCTTGTTATTTACTAGGGACCATAAAGAAAATGATAAACTGGTCAAAATATTCACTGAATCGGCTGGAAAGCAAATGTTCTATGTAAAAGGTGCCCACCGCAAGAATAATCCTTTAACGCCAGCTTTGCTTTCGTACACTGAAGCGACCTATATTGGAAATATTCGTTCTGAGGGCTTGTCATTCTTGAATAATGCCAAAGATATCCATTCTTTTCGCAAAATCCAAGGTGATATTTTTCTTGCAGGCTATGCTACGTATCTATTGAATCTGGCTGACTCTGCGATCGATGACCGCGTGTACGATCCAAATCTCTATCATTTCTTACATGAAGCTTTGCAGTTGATGGATACTGATAATGATGCAGAGATCATCACTAATATTTTTGAGATTCAGTTGCTGCAGCGTTTTGGGGTCTCACCGATATGGACCCACTGTGCGGTCTGCGGACAAACAGAAGGCCGCTTTGATTACTCCTCGAAATACAATGGCGTCATATGCGAAAAGCATTGGGCCTTAGATGACCATCGTTATCACGGTGATCCAAGGGCAATCCATTTTATTCGTTTGTTTGCACAAATCTCTTATGAACAAATCGCATCGATCAAGTTAAAACCAGAAACGAAGCAAGCCATTCGTCAGGTAATTGATTTATTGTATGATGAATATGTTGGCTTACATTTGAAAAGCAAAAAATTTATTGATCAAATGGGACAGTGGCAAGATATCCTGAAACCCAAAGATCAACGATAAAGTTGGCGAAACTTCTTTGGAGTAGCGCCAACTTTTTTTTTGAAAAGAGCAGTGAAATGACTTGCATCTGGGATTCCTACCAAGAAAGCGACATCTTGGATATCCAGATGAGGCTCGCCTACCAATAATTCTTTGGCACGATTCAGGCGATAATTCAGCAAAAATTGGGAGGTTGACTGCCCCAAAAAGCGCTGAAAGAGACGCGACAAATACTGCGGAGTTACAAAAATTTTTTCCGCAAGTTCAGCGACGGTCAATGGATGAGCATAATTGGTTTCGATTTCTAGTAGTACAGGCGCAATGTAGCGTTGGTACAAATGATGCTTTTCATTTGCGTCAGCATTTTGTTGTTGGATCAATGCCAAAAGAAAGTGATAGCAACTGCTGGAAGAGCGCAATGGGTCTAATATTTTTTCTTGATCGTCGCTGATTCGTTGATTGATCCACTCACTGTAAGAAAATAAAGGGCTATCTTGCCCCATCAAGTAGCGCTTTCCGCCAAAAGGTTTCAACAGTTCCTGTACTAAATCTCCTTGCAGCGTAACAAAGTTTGTCTGCCAGTCTCTATGAGGATGGTAACGATGAGGGATGAATGGCAAAATCAAAATGCCAGCCCCAGGAGTTAACACAAAGGATTGATCGTTAAAAAGGACGGTCCCTTGGCCAGCGGTAGTTTGCAACCAGTGATAATATGGATAACCAGTGGGGCGAACCACTTCATCTTGTGCCCAATGATTCCCAATGCTCTCGATACTGACAGGGAGCCGAGGGTTGTTCTGATAGAAATAGATAGACATTGAATTCTCCTTGTTTCGAAATATTATAGAATCATGACAATCCTATTATACTACAACTTTTTGAAAAGCCTTACAATAATAATTATCAATGAGAAAAAGGAGCGTCAAACATGAAAAAAGTTTTTGAACGGTTTTTATTCGGTGGCGATTATAACCCTAATCAGTGGCCGCAAGAAATCTGGCAAGAAGATATGCGAATTTTTAGAAATGCACACATCAATAGTGCGACTATCAATGTCTTTTCTTGGGCAAAAATCCAACCTTCAGAGCACAATTATTACTTTAATGAGTTGGATGAGATGATTGATATGTTGAGTGAAGAAGGCTACGACATTGTATTAGCGACTTCAACAGCGGCGTTGCCAGCATGGATGTTCAAGCGCTATCCAGAAGTGGCTCGAACTGACTATGAAGGGCGGCACCATAAATTTGGACAGCGGCACAATGCGTGTCCTAACAGCTTAGTCTACCAAAAATATGCACAACGATTAGCTGGGAAATTGGCACAACGCTATGGTGGTAACCCGCAAGTCACTTGTTGGCATATCAATAATGAATATGGAGGTGAGTGTTATTGCGAAAACTGTGAGAAAGCTTTTCGGGTCTGGCTAAAAGATAAGTATCAAACCCTTGAGGCATTGAATAAAGCGTGGAATCTGGAATTTTGGGGGCATACTGTTTATGAATGGGACGAAATCGTTCTGCCGAATGCTCTTTCTGAAGGAATCGGTCATGACAAAACCGCATTTGCAGGAATTTCTATCGATTATCGTCGTTTCAATTCTGACAGTCTTTTAGAAAACTTTAAGTTAGAACGGGACGCTATTCGTCAATTCGATAGTCAAACACCGATTACCACGAATTTGATGGGAACTTTTAAAGGACTCGATTACTTCAAATGGGCAAAAGAAATGGATATTGTTTCTTGGGACAACTATCCTTCGTATAATACACCATGGAGTTTCGTTGCAATGACTCATGATTTGATGCGGGGATTGAAGCAAGCGCCGTTTATGTTGATGGAACAAACACCATCCCAACAAAACTGGCAACCATATAATTCATTGAAAAAACCTGGCCAAATGCGCGCGCAAAGCTATCAGACGATCGCTCATGGAGCAGATACAATCCAGTTTTTCCAACTTCGCCGCTCCATTGGTGCTTGTGAGAAGTTTCATGGTGCGGTGATAGAACATGTTGGGCATGAGAACACCCGTGTATTTAAAGAAACTGCAGCATTAGGAGAAGAATTGAGCCGACTGAACGAAGTTTTGGGTAGTGAAACAAAGGCTGAAGTTGGTATTCTATTTGATTGGGATAATTATTGGGCATTGGAATATACGAGCGGACCAACAGTTGATTTGACTTATGTGCAACAAATCCATCAATATTATCGTTACTTTTATGAAAAGAATATCGCAACAGATTTGGTGTCAGTTGATGCAGATTTCAGCAAGTACCAAGTGCTGGTAGCACCGGTTTTGTACATGGTAAAAGCAGGTGTGAAAGAAGCTCTTGAATCCTTTGTGGAACAAGGAGGCACCTTGATCACAACGTATATGAGTGGCATTGTTGACCAGTCAGACAATGTCCATCTAGGCGGCTACCCTGGGCCTTTAAGAGAGCTAGCAGGAATCTGGATAGAAGAGATTGATGCATTAGCACCAGAGCAGACGAACGTTATCCAATTAAAGGGGGGAAGACAGGGAGAAAGTAACTTAGTCAGTGAGATCATCCATTTGGAGACCGCTGAATCTGTAGCGGACTATACGAGTAACTTCTATGCCGGTTCACCAGCAGTGACCAAAAATCGATTTGGTCAAGGTGTCGTTTATTATATTGGGACTCAACTTGAAAAAGATCTTTTAGATACGATCTTGGATGAGGCAACCAATAGCGCAAATCTAACTGCTGTGATTGAAGGAGAAACAAATCTAGAAATCAGCTGTCGTCGTACGGAAGAAGTGGTTTACTATTTTATCATCAATTTTCAGAAGCAAGCGCAAAAGGTGCCGGCACAATTTGTAGGAAAGAAGGACCTACTGTCCGGTAAGCATTTGACTGAAGACTCCGTTGCAAATCAATACAGTGTATATGTAATCAAGGAAGGAAGAAGCGAATGACTGCTTTTGTAATCAAAGACGAATTTTATTTAAATGATCAGCCCATGAAAATTATTTCTGGCTCGATACACTATTTTCGAGTTGTGCCTGCATATTGGCGGGATCGCTTAGAAAAATTACGTTTGATGGGTTGTAATACAGTCGAAACGTATGTGCCTTGGAATATGCATGAACCGCAGGAAGGAAAGTTTGACTTTAGCGATAATCTTGATTTGCGGCGCTTTATTCAGCTTGCACAGGAGGTAGGGCTGTATGTGATCCTTCGTCCAGCACCTTATATTTGTGCGGAATGGGAATTCGGGGGCCTTCCTTATTGGCTGTTAAAAGATCCCTTCATGAAGATTCGCTTTGACTATCCACCGTTTATGGAAAAGATCGCTCGATACTTTACACAGCTTTTTTCTCAAGTGAGTGATTTACAGATCACTCAAGAAGGACCAATTTTGATGATGCAAGTTGAAAATGAATATGGCAGTTATGGAAATGACAAAAGTTATTTGCGAAAGTCTGCTGAACTAATGCGTCACAATGGCATTGACGTGCCCTTATTTACGTCAGATGGTCCTTGGCTGGATATGTTAGAGAACGGTTCGATCAAGGACATCGCACTGCCAACCATCAACTGTGGATCAGACATTCAGGAGAATTTTAGAAAACTTCAAGAATTCCATGGGAAGAAGCAGCCATTGATGGTCATGGAATTTTGGATAGGCTGGTTTGATGCATGGGGAGATGACAAGCACCATACCACATCGGTAACCGACGCTGCTAATGAATTGCGGGACTGCTTAGAAGCTGGCTCCGTCAATATTTATATGTTCCATGGTGGCACGAACTTCGGCTTTATGAATGGTGCCAACTATTATGAGAAATTATCACCAGACGTTACTAGCTATGACTATGATGCGTTGTTATCGGAATGGGGCGATGTGACACCTAAGTATGAAGCATTTCAACAAGTCATAGGTGAAATTACCGAAATCCCATCCTTTCCTTTGACTACAAAAATCACCAAACGGGCTTATGGTAGCTGGAAAGTTAGTCAGCGAGTTTCTCTCTTTGAGACACTAGCTAGCATCAGTCAACCAGTCAAGCACAATTATCCTTTAACGATGGAACTGTTAGATCAAGCTACTGGCTATGTCTATTATCGTTCGCAAATTGGCAAATCGCGTGTGATCGAAGACTATCGACTGATCCATTGTCAGGATCGAGCCCATACGTTTATTAATAATCAGCTGCAATTTATTCAATATGATCAGGAAATCGGACAAAAGAAGACTCTCACACTGACGGAGGAGTCAAATGAGTTAGGGATCTTGGTTGAGAACATGGGACGGGTCAATTACTCCGTCCAAATGAATCATCAATACAAAGGTATCAAAGACGGAGTGATCGTCAACGGTGCGTTTCAAAGTGAATGGGAAATATACAGTCTACCGATGGATAATCTTGATCAAGTAGATTTTTCCGGTCACTGGCAAACGGGACAACCGAGTTTCTCCAAAGTGAGCTTTCAAGTGGATGAATGCGCAGATACATTTGTAGAACTGCCGGGCTGGGACAAAGGATTTATTGTGATCAATGGGCATAATATTGGTCGTTTCTGGGAGAGAGGACCGCAAAGACGGTTATATATTCCAGCTCCTTATTTACGAGAAGGAAACAACGAGGCTGTGATTTTTGAAAGTGACGGTCGGGTATCAGATATGATCATCTTTCACGATCAGCCGGACTTAGGCCCTAATTAATTGCTTTTATATTTTTTGATTGACAAAGTCCCTATACAGCTACTATGATAAGGATAATCAAATAAATACGTTGATCGGAAAAAAGAAAGAAGCCAGAGTCATCCAGCGAGCTTGGGATAGTGAAAGCCAAGTTGAATCCTTTTTTCGCAGGCATCCGGGAGTATGACTCAATGAAGCTGCCGAGTAATCGGAAGTAGGGTGGAACCGCGAGAATATCGTCCCTATATCTATGCGCAAGTATAGGTATAGGGATTTTTTGGTGTGGTTCACCATTGCTCGAATCACTGTGATCGACCTGTAAAACAGGACATACAAGTCCTTGTTAGCGAACCCTGCTGGTAGAAGTGACTGCAGGAGTAACACAGAAGAGACGAGCAGATGTGAAACAGTAGGCTCGCAGGGAGAACGTAGTACCTGTGTCCTATTTCATGAAAAACTCAACCTTTGCGGTAGAATCAATGACTTAGAAAAGGAGGGGACTCTCATGCCATTTGATATGACGATTGCTGCATCAGAATTCAAAGAAAAAAAATTAAAAGTGTTAGCAAGTATTCCATTGCAAATCTTAGTCAAGCAAGATGATCAACTAGTCAAAGAGTTAACAACAAAACCGGACCAAATGTTGTATGATTTGTCAGATGTTTTGACGGATGACCATGTTGTTGAAGTAAAATTGATTCCAGGTCATGTTGTTGAATTTTATCCAGTAGTCAATGCGTTGTAAGAAAGGAAGAAAATAATGAGTAAATTAACCGTTCAAGAAATGATCTTGACTTTACAGAAGTTCTGGTCTGATAACGGCTGTATGCTAATGCAGGCGTATGATACCGAAAAAGGAGCAGGAACCATGAGTCCGTATACTTTTTTACGTGCAATTGGACCGGAGCCTTGGAACGCCGCCTATGTGGAGCCGTCTCGCCGACCGGCTGACGGCCGTTATGGAGAAAATCCCAACCGTTTGTATCAGCACCATCAATTTCAAGTGGTGATGAAGCCCTCTCCAGAAAATATTCAAGAATTATACCTTGAAAGTCTGCGTTTGCTAGGGATCGATCCGCTAGAACATGATATTCGCTTTGTAGAAGACAACTGGGAAAATCCTTCTATGGGTTGTGCTGGTCTGGGTTGGGAAGTTTGGCTAGACGGCATGGAGATCACTCAGTTTACTTACTTCCAACAAGTTGGAGGATTGGCCTGCAAACCCGTTACTTCAGAGATCACCTATGGACTAGAACGTTTAGCATCTTATATCCAAGAAGTTGAAAGTGTCTATGATCTGGAATGGTCGACAGGGGTCAAATACGGCGAGATTTTCCGTCAGCCTGAATTTGAACATTCAAAATATTCCTTTGAAGTCAGCGATCAAGAGTTATTGTTAAGCAATTTTGGCCGCTTTGAGGCAGAGGCAAAACGCTGTATCGATGAAAACCTCGTTCATCCTGCATATGACTATATTTTGAAATGCAGTCATACATTTAACCTGTTAGACGCTCGAGGAGCTGTTTCGGTAACTGAACGTGCTGGATATTTGGCTCGTATCCGTAATTTAGCACGACAAGTTGCCAAGTTATTTGTCGCTGAACGGGAAAAACTAGGTTATCCATTATTAGCACCAGAAGAAGCGGAAAAATTGATTGCGGGAGGGAAATAAAATGGCACAAAACCTATTATTAGAAATCGGTTTAGAAGAAATGCCAGCACATGTTGTCACGCCAAGCATGAAACAGCTACAACAAAAAACGGCGGAGTTTTTGACAGCTCATGCACTGCAATTCAGTTCGATCGAAGCTTATTCTACACCTCGACGTTTAGCTGTATATGTGACTGGGATTCCGGAAAGTCAAGCTGATACGCAAGAAGAAGTGAAAGGACCTGCCAAAAAAATTGCAATCGATGCCGATGGCAATTGGTCAAAAGCAGCCCAAGGGTTCGTTCGTGGACAAGGATTGACCACAGATGCAATTACCTTCAAAGAATTAAATGGTGTGGAGTATGTCTATGTCACCAAGCATATTCAAGGTAAACCAGCGCTTGAAGTTTTAACTGGTTTGAAAGAGGTCATTACTAGTTTGGTGTTCCCAGTAACAATGCACTGGGCAAATTTCGATTTTGAGTATATCCGGCCAATCCACTGGATCGTAGCATTGTTTGGCGCTGAAGTCGTACCATTTACAGTCCTTGACGTAGTAACAGATCGGAAATCCCGTGGCCATCGTTTCCTTGGAGAAGAAGTCACCTTTGAAACTGCCGATGACTATTTGAGTCAAATGGAACGCCAATTCGTGATCGCTGATCCATCCAAAAGACAGCAATTGATCGTAGACCAAATTGACGCAATTGCTAAAGAAAACAACTGGCGGATCGATCTTGATGAAGATCTTTTAGAAGAAGTGAACAACTTGGTAGAATATCCGACTGCTTTTGTCGGTGACTTTGATGAAAAATATCTTTCAGTTCCAGAAGAAGTCTTAGTCACTTCGATGAAAGAACATCAGCGGTATTTTGATGTGCGCACCCCAGAAGGTGTTTTGTTGTCCCATTTCATTTCAGCAAGAAACGGCGATCGGGTAAAAATCGATAATGTAGTCAAAGGAAATCAGAAAGTATTGACAGCGCGTCTAGAAGACGCGGAATTCTTTTACAATGAGGATAAGAAACTTACCATCGATCAATGTGTGGAGAAACTAAAACAAGTCACTTTCCACGAAAAAATCGGTAGCTTATATGAAAAAATACAACGGGTAGCTGTTATTGCTCAAATCATTGGAGAAACCGTCGAATTGTCTGAAGATGAAAGAACAGAATTGAAACGTGCATCAGAAATCTATAAGTTTGATTTAGTAACGAATATGGTCGGTGAGTTTCCGGAATTACAAGGAGTCATGGGTGAAAAGTATGCTCTCTTGCAAGGAGAAACACCGCAAGTGGCACAAGCGATCCGTGAACATTATATGCCTGTCTCTGCTGAAGGTGCGTTACCTGAATCAAGCGTTGGAGCAATTTTAGCAATTGCTGATAAGTTAGACAGTTTACTGTCATTCTTTGCAGTGGGCATGATTCCAAGCGGATCGAACGATCCATACGCATTGCGCCGACAAACTTATGGCATCATTCGGATTATTGCTGAGAAACGTTGGTACTTCCCGTTAGCCCGTTTACAGGAAAAAATCCGCACAGCAATCAATGAACAGCCATCAGTCTATGGCATTCAATTGAACGAAGGACAAGAGCAAGTCATTGATTTTGTTGACGGACGTCTGCGTCAATTCTTAGCAACGAAAAACATTCGTCATGATGTGATCGAAGCAGTGATCAACTCTCGTCAAGGCGATATCAGTCTTTTGTTTGAAGCTGCTCAAATGTTGAGAGCACATTTGAATGATTCTGATTTCAAACCTTCGATGGAAGCTTTGACAAGGGTCATTAATCTTGCGAAAAAGGCAGATCTTGAACACAAACAAATCAATCCTGAATTGTTTGAGAACGAATCAGAAAATACGCTTTATGAGGCAGTGGTCGCCATTGAAGATAAGTTCCCGCAACAAACGATGGAACAAAACTATCAAAGCCTAGTTTCATTGAGACCATTAATCGAAGCTTATTTTGATCAGACAATGGTCATGGTAGATGACGAGGCAATACGTCGCAATCGTTTTGCATTATTGGATAAGATCGCCAAAATGAGTTTGGCAGTAGCCAGCCTTGATGCTTTAGTCACAAAATAAGATTTGATCCAGCTAGTGTCCAACAATGTGTGTTTGGATACTAGCTGAATTCCTAAAAAAGCCTAGCCATCTTCATTTACTTGAAGATGGCTAGGCTTTTTATATACGCGTCAATTTAACGACAACTTCACAACGAGCAGTTTGAGGAAACATGTCAACAGACTGTAAATACTCAATCTTGAAGACAGACGCTAATTTGACCAAATCACGGGCTAATGTTGAAACATTACAAGAGATATAAACCATTTTCTTTGGGGGCTGAGCAACTAACGCTTGCAACAGGTGGTCATCTAATCCAGTTCGAGGGGGATCAACCACAATACTGTCGGGTCTAAAACCAGCAGCAAACCATTTAGGGAGTAAGTCTTCGGCAGTTCCTGTTTCATAATGCGTATTATTTGCTTGGATTCGGCGGGCATTTTCTTTGGCATTTTCGATTGCTTGCGGAATGATGTCCATCCCACGGACTTCCTTTGCATGTTTTGCGAGGCTTAGTCCAATCGTTCCAACACCACAATAGGCATCAACGACGGTTTCATTTTTTGTCAATGCCAGTGCTTTGATTGCTTCGTCATAAAGTATACTAGTTTGTTGCGGATTCAGTTGGAAGAATGCACGAGGTGAAAGGTCGAATGTTAATTCCTGCAATCGTTCTTCAATCGCTTCTTTTCCCCAGAGATGTAAAGTTTCATCCCCCATGATCACCGAGGTCTTCTTGCTTTGGACATTTTGCATGATCGAAACTACTTGAGGCATGCGTTGATTGATTTCTCGAATCAACGCATTTTTCTGTGGCAGTTTGCTAGAGTTCGTGATAAAAACGACTTGTACTTCGCCGGTCGCTCTGCCCACTCTAACCATCAAAGTCCTCAGGATGCCGCTGTTTTTTCTTTCATCATAGATTGGGAGTTGATACTTGTTCAGTAACTGCACAAGGCCATTGATCACATCTTGGGTTGCTTTTTCTTGAACGAGACAATCATCGATCGCCACTAAACGATGAGAATCCATTTCGTAAAGACCAGCTTCGATTCGTTTTGATTTTGTATCATATCGCAACTGAAATTGCGCTTTGTTGCGATAGTGCCATGGTTCTTCCATGCCAATCGTATCTTTTAAGATATACTTCTGATAACCTTTGGGCTTAAATTTGGTTAATGCTTGTTTTAATAAGTCTTTCTTAAAGTCTAGCTGCTTTTCATAAACAAGATGCTGTAATTGACAGCCCCCACAACGATCATAAAATTTGCAGGGGGGGAGAATACGGTCGCTGCTTTTCTTGATGATTTTGGTCATTCTCGCTTCTGCAAACCTCGGAGTTGCTTTGGTCACTTCTGCAATCACTTCTTCTCCCGGAAGAACTCGCGGGACAAAGACGATCAATTTTTTATAATAGCCGATTCCTTCTCCGTTGATTCCTAAACGTTTGATCGTCAGTTGTAGTTTTTGACCGTTTTTAAGTTGTACGTTTGCCATGATTGCTCCTTATCGATAAATAGTCTCTCTATTTTACCATACTTTTTATAGCTCTTTTGAAGGAATTTCCCCTTTTTTGTGATAAACTAGAATATACGTTCGTGAGGTGAAGAAAATGATAACGATCATTCGTATCAGTAAGGGAAAAGGTCCCTTTTACGAAGTAGACTGCTCCAATGGAGAATCTTTGCGGGTTTCTGAGGATCTTCTGGTTCGTTTCCGTCTTCTAAAAGGAAAAGAAGTGACGGAAGAAGAGTTGACCGAAATCAAAAAAAGCTCCGGTTTTGATATTGGGCTGCAGCAAGCAATGAATTACATTAGCTACCAACTACGTTCCGAAAAAGAAGTTCGTACCTATCTAAAAGACAAAGAAATCAATTTAGAGGATCGCCATTTGGTCGTGCAGCGATTGAAAGAACTAAATTTACTTGATGACCGTACCTACGGAGAAAGCTACTTGCGGACACAAATCCGTTTAGGAGACAAAGGGCCATCAGTCATCAGTCAGCAACTAAAACAAAAAGGGCTGTCTGAAGAAGTGATTCAAGAAGTGATGCCGTTATATACAGAAGAAAAGCAATTTGATGTCGGCTATCATACTGCCGAAAAAGCATTGCGTCGGTTCCAAGGGAAAAGTCACAAAGAGATGATGCAGAAACTATCGCTGCACCTAATGCAAAAAGGGTTTAGACAACCAGTTATCCAATTAATTTTAGATGAACTGCCTACAGATAGAGGCGACGAAGAGGAAAACGCAGCTTTGCAAAAAGAGGGTCAACGACTTTTGCGAAGACATCAGCGGTTGCCTTTGAATAAAAGAAAAATGAAAATCAAACAAGGTCTTTACCAAAAAGGTTTCGCTCTGGATGCGATCCAACAATTTTTAGATGAGGAAGTTATGGATGAATAAACAGTGGGAAAAGTGGTCAAAAGAGGACATTCGTTCTTTCCAAGACAAGTTTTTGAATTGGTACCATGATGAAAAAAGGAATCTCCCCTGGAGAGCAACCAACGATCCCTATGCAATCTGGATCTCGGAGATCATGCTCCAGCAAACAAGAGTGGACACCGTCATTGGCTATTATTACCGCTTTATGGAACAATTTCCAACCATCAAAGATTTAGCTGGTGCAGAAGAGCAGAAGCTTTTGAAGGCTTGGGAAGGATTAGGTTATTACTCTCGTGCACGCAATTTAAAAGCTGCCGCTCAACAAATCATGGCAGAGTTCGATGGAGAGATGCCACAGACCATCACTGATATTCGTTCGTTAAAGGGGATTGGTCCTTACACTGCCGGGGCGATCGGCAGTATCGCTTTTGGATTGCCGGAACCTGCAATTGATGGCAATGTGATGCGTGTAGTGAGTCGTTTGTTTTGTATTGAGGCAGATATAGCTAAAGCAAGTTCTCGCGGAGTCTTTGATAAAGCAATGCGTACAATCATTTCTCACGATGAGCCAGGAGAATTCAATCAAGCTTTGATGGATCTTGGTTCAAGTATTTGTACGCCGACTTCGCCATTATGCGAGGAATGTCCACTGCAAGAATATTGTCTAGCCTATCAGCAGGGAACACAAACCGACTTTCCCGTAAAATCAAAAAAAGCGAAGCCAAAAGATATGTATTACATTGCTGGAGCTATTGAAGAAGATGGCCGCTTTTTATTGGTGCAGCGACCAGAAACTGGCTTGTTAGCCAAAATGTGGCATTTTCCGCTTTTGGAAGTGGATCAGGCGACCTATATGCAATTATTGGCTTATTGGCAAGACCAACAGTTAACATTGGATGCAGTTGCAGAAGAACCAGCTCCGATTTTCCCTGAATTTCCCGTCGTTTGGCAAAAAAGACATCTTGGTGAGGTTACTCACATCTTTAGTCATTTGAAATGGCACATACTGCTTTTTTATGGACGCACACCGTCGGAATTCTCTTTAGAACACAGTCAATGGGCTGCGCCAGAAGAATTTGAACAGTATGTCTTTCCCAAACCTCAGTTGAAATTAGTCGAACAATTGAAGAAAAATCATAAAGTCGATAAACATTTCTAGGCAAAGGGTTGTTTTATTGCTATAATATTTACGATATCGGTGTAATGAACACCCAAACAAAACGCAAGTTTTCTTGCTGAGGGAAGGGTTGCTATGCGAGTTCCAAAAGAAGGAGAGTTTGTCAGCATCCAAAGCTACAAACATGACGGCAATTTGCATCGAACGTGGCGGGATACTATGGTCTTAAAGACGAGCGAATTCTCAATGATTGGTGTCAATGATCATACATTGGTGACTGAATCGGATGGAAGACGCTGGGTTACCCGTGAGCCAGCTATTGTATATTTTCATAAAAAATACTGGTTTAATGTAATCGCAATGATCCGAGAAAAGGGGGTTTCCTATTATTGTAATCTCGCTTCACCGTATTTGCTTGATGAAGAGGCCTTGAAATATATTGATTATGACCTTGATATCAAAGTATTTCCTGATGGTGAGAAACGTTTACTAGATGTGGATGAATATGAGCTTCATAGCAAGATCATGCATTATCCGCAGGACATTGATTTTATTTTAAAAGAAAATGTCAAAATTTTAGTAGATTGGATCAATAATGGCAAAGGACCATTTTCTGAGGGGTATGTGGACATTTGGTATGATCGCTACAAGCAGTTGTCTCAGAAATAGCAAGGAGTAGCCGTAAAGGGTCACTTCAATGTGCAAAAGACTCGACTTTAATTCGAAGTCGAGTCTTTTTGTATCAAAAACACAATAAAAATCTGATTATCCGCTAAAACACAGTATCTATCAGCATTTTCAAGAAAACAAATACATCAATTTACTACTTATTTACTACTAACGAATGAGCCTTGATACGCAAGTTTTCCTAGATATGCAAAGATATGGTACAGCACATCAGTATTAAAATAAGAAAAAATTGAATAACTCATAGACTATGGAACGCCTAACATGACGTTCCTTTTCTATTTCCAGCCGTTCTTATTGGACGGCTATTTTATTACCCAAAATGAAAGGAGCATTAGATTTATGAAAAAGATGTTAAAACGATTGTGTACGGGCTTCTTAGCTCTTGCAACTGTCGTTACTGCTTTACCGACTACACCCGTCCATGCAGAAAGTAAGCAATACTGGACGGAAAGTGCAGAGCGTGTCGGTATCATTGAAAAAGTAATGAATGACGGTTCTATCGGTTCGACATTCAATGAGGGCTATATGAAAGTCGAGGGCGAAACTGCCTATTGTATCGACATTAACACAAACTTTAAGAACGGTTACAAGACCAGAGCTGACGCAAGCTCACGCATGAGTGCTGACCAGATTTCAGATGTGGCGTTATCCTTAGAGTATGTCAAACAGTATGGCGAAGCTCACAAGGAACTGAACTACAAACAAGTCTATCTGTTGGAACAATGTGTAGTCTGGCAGAGATTGAGCGTACATTTTGGCTGGCAATGTGATAACGTGCGAGCTTCTTATGATGAAATTCCAAAGGCAACACAGGACGAAGTTTTCTCTGGTGCAAAAGCCTTTATCAAAGAAAATAAAGGACGCTATGAATGTGGCGGTTATATCTACTCTGGCGAG
Organism: Enterococcus sp. RTP21361st1_A6_RTP21361_211029; assembly: GCF_040910045.1. Classification (NCBI taxonomy): domain Bacteria; kingdom Bacillati; phylum Bacillota; class Bacilli; order Lactobacillales; family Enterococcaceae; genus Enterococcus; species Enterococcus sp. RTP21361st1_A6_RTP21361_211029. The sequence goes on from NZ_JBDGBK010000005.1 coordinate 35,529, forward strand.
GGGCAGGAATTGGGACAATTCTGGGCGAAGCTGAATGTCGGAAATGCAAAACTGCAAAAGACTTCCAGTAATACCAGCATTACCGACGGTAACGGGAATTACTCTATTGCAGGTGCAACCTATGGTGTCTTTTCTGATAAGGACTGTACGAAACAGCTTGCCACCCTTACGACTGATGAAAACGGAAATACAGATGTTGTAGAGGTAAAGGCTGGCACAGTTTATATCAAGGAGTTATCCGCACCAGCAGGATATAAAGTAGATAAAACCATATATTCCTTAAAGGTTGAAGTTGGAAAGACAGCAATTTTGAAAGTATCAGATACGCCAAAAGTAACGGACACTTTGATTGAGCTTTTCAAGATTGATATGGAAACACAGAAAGACAATCCGCAAGGGAACGCTTCTTTAGCAGGTGCGGAATTTACATGGAAGTATTATGCAGGCTTCTATAATAAAGACAATCTCCCTGCCGAAGCTACTCGTACATGGGTTACAAAGACAATCGCTGAAACAGACAGCGACGGGACAACTCACTACATCGCAAAATTAGCGGACGCATACAAGGTATCTGGCGATAGCTTCTATATGCAGGACGGCAAGGCGGTTCTTCCACTTGGAACGCTAACCGTTGAGGAAACGAAAGCTCCAAACGGCTACTTGTTAGACGGTGCATATATGCAGGCTGGCGATAAGTCCGAACAGATAAAAGGCTTATATGTAACACAGATTACAGAGGACGGCGACCTTGCCGTACTTACTGGAAGTAACCAGTTTTCTGTATCAGACAAGGTTATCCGTGGTGGTGTGAAAATTCAGAAACGAGATTTAGAAACGGGCGATACAAAGCCACAAGGAAGTGCTACCTTGAAAGATACTGCTTTTGACATCATTTCCTTAAATGATAATGCGGTATTGGTTGAGGGCAAATTATACAAGAAAAATGAAGTGGTAAAAACAATCCATACCGATATTGAGGGTGTCGCTTCTACTTCTTCTGACCTTTTACCTTATGGAAAATTCCGTATCGTTGAAAGTGAAGCTCCCGACGGTTACTTAACTGACGGTGCAAAGCCGATTGATTTTACAATCACAGAAAATGGAAAAATCGTGGACTTAACCGACGAAGCTCATTCTATCTATAATCAGATTAAGCGTGGAGATATTGAGGGTGTAAAAATCGGTGTAGGTACACACAAGCGTCTTGCTAATGTTCCCTTTAGGATCACAAGCAAGATGACGGGCGAAAATCATGTCGTGGTAACTGATGATAACGGGCAATTCTCCACTTCTGCTGAATGGGCTTCTCATAAGCACAATACAAACGCAGGAAAGACCAGCGAGGACGGTGTGTGGTTTGGAACTTCTGAACCAGATGACAGCAAAGGTGCGTTACCTTATGATACCTATATCATTGAAGAATTACGCTCTGATAGTAACAAAGGTTTTGAACTTATCCCACCTTTTGAAATCGTGGTATCAAGAAATAACCTTGTGATTGATTTAGGAACGCTGACTGATGAATACGAAAAAGAAATCTCTATCCATACCACAGCGACCAGCAAAGACGGCGAAAAGACTATCCTTGCAGGAAAAGAGATTACGATTGTTGATACTGTCAAATTAGACGGACTTACAAAAGGCACAAAGTATCAGTTAAAAGGCTGGCAGATGTTAAAAGAAGAAAATGTAGAACTTCTTATCAATGGAAAACGTGTGGAAAATGATTATACCTTTGTCGCTGATGATGAAGAAATGAAAGTGGAAATTTCCTATACATTTAATGCGTCTGCTTTAGGTGGCAAAAACCTTGTTACCTTTGAAGAATTGTATGATTTAAGCAATCCAGACGAACCCGTAAAAGTTGCGGAACATAAAGACATTGAGGACGACGGACAGACGGTACTTATCACAGAGCGTATCGTCAAAATTCATACGACTGCTACGGATAAGGACGGCAACAAAGAGCTTGAAGCTGGAAAAGACGTTACAATCATTGATACCGTAATCTTAGAGGGCTTAGAAGTCGGTACACAGTACAAACTTGTGGGCTGGCAGATGTTGAAAGAAGAAAATGCAGAACTTCTTATCAATGGAAAACGTGTGAAAAGTGATTACACTTTTACTGCTGACAGCGAAACTATGAAAGTGGAAGTTGCCTTTACCTTTGACGCTACTTCTCTTGACGGCAAACAGCTTGTAACTTTTGAAGAATTGTACGATTTAAGCAATCCAGACGAGCCGAAGAAAGTTACCGAGCATAAGGATATTGAGGATAAGGGACAGACGATTACCTTTAAGGAAAAAACCAAAGTCCCAGAAGAACCAAAGAAACCCGAAACACCACAGACACCAGATACACCGCATAAAACAGACAGTCCAAAAACTGGCGATAGCACAAACCTTTACGGACTGCTTGCACTTCTTTTGACTTCTGGTGCTGGACTGGCAGGTATCTTCTTCTGCAAACGCCGTAAAATGAAGAAATCATAAGGCGGTAACGGTATGAGAAAAGAAAAATCACGTTCTCCGCCGATACCGTGTCGGCAGACTTCCGCTTATTCTGGATTGTCTGCTACTTACCTGCAAGAACACGGATAGTCAAGGGTGCGTAAGCATTGATTTTACCCTTTACTATCTGGGGGATTGCTGGTACTTCCCAAACCGCCAGAATAAGAAATCACAATCAAAAAACTTATCAAAAATAGAAAGAAATGAGGTAAAACACTATGGAAATGAAATATGTCGTGCCAGATATGGCACAGTCTTTTGGAACTCTTGAATTTGCAGGCGAAAGTGAGCCAGTCTTTGAAAGAGATAAAAATAACCGCAGGGTCTTAGCCAGACGAAGCTATAACCTTTATTCTGACGTACAAAAAGGCGAAAATGTTGTGGTAGAAATTCCCGTGCAGGCTGGCGAAAAGCATTTCAAGTATGAACAGAAAGTAAAACTTGTCAATCCGAAGTTATATGGCAGAGGTTACGCAATCGGGGATATGGGACATACCGATTATGTGTTGCTTGCTGATGATATTGTAGCAGTTGAAGAAAAGTAAAGGAGTGAAGAATTTATGAGATTATCAAACGGGTTTGTTATTGACAAAGAGAAAACATTTGGAGAATTAAAATTTACAGCGGTGCGAGATGTGTTCTTGCAGAATGAGGACGGGACACCGAGTACCCAGCTTAAAAAGCGTATCTATGATTTGAAGTGCAGTCTGCATGGTGGAATTATCCCCGTGTCCGTACCGCCAGAAGTACCGTTAAGGGAATTTCCGTACAATGCGGTTGTGGAGCTTGTCAATCCAGTAGCCGATACGGTATCAAGAAAAACCTATACGGGTGCAGATGTGGACTGGTATGTAAAGGCAGAGGATATTGTATTGAAGAATAAAAGCAACCAGAACGCAGGCAATACACAGAACCATACACCGCAGGGACAACCGAAAAAATAGACTTGCTGAATAGATTTTCGTTGTAGAGGATATACGGAACTGTTATAATATGGGTATGAAGAAAGCGACAAATTAAAATTTTTAGGGAGTGAGAATAGTATATGGACAGTTGGTTTACCGTCGAACAAATAGACCAAGATACATTCGTCATCAGCGAATACAAACACTGGGAAGAAACACATTGTTATCTATTGTGTGGGACAAAAAGAGCCATTCTGATTGATACAGGTTTAGGTGTTTCCAACATCAGAGAGGTTATTGATGGATTGACGAAACTGCCCGTTACAGTAATCACTACTCATGTTCATTGGGATCATATCGGTGGACATAAATATTTTCGGTCTATTGCAGTTCATGAAGCAGAAAAAGAATGGCTATCGGTCAAATTCCCTATACCTTTGCAAGTGGTAAAAAACAATATTATGTGCAATCCATGTGATTTCCCCTCGGATTTTAAGGTAGAGAAATATCAGATTTTTCAAGGGGTTCCGCAAATGATTTTACATGATGAAGATTGTATTGACTTAGGGAACAGAAAGTTGGTAGTTATTCACACGCCCGGTCATTCTCCCGGACATTGTTGTTTCTATGAAGCGGATAGAAAATATCTGTATTCCGGCGATTTGATATATAGCGGTTGCCTTGATGCTTTTTATCCATCAACAAACCCACAAGAATTTTGGAAGTCTGTTAGAAAAATTCAATCTTTAAAGATAAGTCGAATTTTGCCAGGACATCATCATTTATCTATTCCAGTTACTATAATTGACAAGATAGAGACAGCTTTTCACAACTTGTCAAATGAAGGGAAATTAAAACAAGGGAATGGTATATTCAGCTATGAGGGGTTTCAAATCCATATCTGAAATGCAATCTTAGTTTTACAATTTTATATCCATACACACAAAGCAGTTAGTCTTAGGATTAACTGTTTTTTTCATACCCAGAAAGGAGTGATTGATTTATGCGTATGATTTGGAACAAAGGACACCGTATCAGAGCCAGCGACAAGCACCTTGTCTACCACTTTTCCATAGGGACGCTTCTGTTTGTGTTCGTGGCGGTTCTCCTGCTACTGAATAGCAAACAGCTCATGTGTACCGATTGGGAGCATTTCAGCTTGTTAGAGAACGGCTTGACGCTTTCCCCTTACAACTTCATAACCATACTGATAGCGACTGGTGTTTGTGCATTGGTCGCTTTTCTGTATTACCGCTTCTGTTATGACAGTTTCAAGAAGCTCCTGCACCGTCAAAAGCTGGCAAGAATGGTACTGGAAAATAAGTGGTATGAAGCTGATACCGTACAAGACAGCATTTTTTTTACTGACCTGCAAAGCAGATCAAGGGAAAAAATCGTCTGGTTTCCAAAGATTTATTATCAAATGGAAAAGGGACTGCTTCATATCCGCTGTGAAATTACGCTGGGGAAATATCAAGACCAGCTTTTACGGTTAGAGGATAAATTGGAAAGTGGCTTGTATTGTGAGCTGACCGACAAGACCCTGCATGACGGCTATATCGAATATACCCTGCTTTATGATATGATAGCAAACCGCATTACCATTGATGAAGTACGGGCAGAAAACGGCTGTCTTAGACTGATGAAAAATCTTGTGTGGGAATATGACGCACTCCCTCACGCCCTTATCGCTGGTGGAACTGGTGGCGGTAAAACATACTTTTTGCTGACACTCATTGAAGCCTTACTGCATACCAACGCTGTCCTTTACATCTTAGACCCGAAAAATGCGGACTTAGCAGACTTAGGGACAGTTATGGGAAATGTGTATCATACCAAAGAAGAAATGATTGATTGCGTCAATGCCTTTTATGAGGGAATGGTACAGCGAAGCGAGGAAATGAAGCGACACCCAGATTATAAGACGGGCGAAAACTACGCCTATCTGGGACTGCCACCCTGCTTTCTTATCTTTGATGAATATGTGGCGTTTTTTGAAATGCTGGGGACAAAAGAAAGCGTGAGCTTACTTAGCCAGTTAAAGAAAATCGTCATGCTGGGGCGACAAGCAGGTTATTTTCTTATTGTTGCCTGCCAGCGTCCAGACGCAAAGTATTTCTCGGACGGTATCAGAGATAACTTCAATTTCCGTGTGGGACTTGGGCGTATCAGCGAATTAGGTTATGGTATGCTGTTCGGTTCGGATGTGAAAAAGCAGTTTTTCCAGAAGCGTATCAAAGGGCGTGGCTATTGTGATGTAGGGACAAGTGTTATCAGCGAATTTTACACGCCTTTAGTCCCGAAAGGACATGATTTTTTGCAGACTATCGGCCCTCTTGCACAAGCAAGGCAGGACGTGACGGCGACGTGCGAAGCGAAAGGCGACGGCACGGACTAGCCGTTGCTGGTGTGGCGTAAGCCACGCCAGCAGGTAAAACCCCTCGGTATCTAACAGGGGGGTACAAATCGACAGGAAACAGTCAAAAAAACATTAGAAAATCCTTTGGTTACAAGGGATTTACAAAATTTCAGCGTATGTCAAATGGGCTTTAAAAGTTGACATACGCCTTTTTGATTGGAGGGATTTTTACTGAATGAACAAACTTGGTTACAGCATTTAAAAGAAAAACGCTTGGCTTATGGACTATCTCAAAACCGTTTAGCTGTTGCGACTGGTATTACAAGGCAGTATCTAAGCGATATTGAAACAGGAAAAGTCAAGCCATCAGAGGATTTACAGCAGTCCCTTTGGGAAGCTCTGGAACGCTTCAATCCCGACGCTCCCCTTGAAATGCTGTTTGATTATGTAAGGATTCGCTTTCCGACAACAGACGTACAGCAGGTGGTCGAAAACATCTTACAACTGAAACTGTCCTATTTTCTTCATGAGGACTATGGTTTCTATTCTTATTCAGAGCATTATGCTTTAGGCGACATATTCGTCCTTTGCTCCCATGAACTGGACAAAGGAGTTCTGGTGGAATTGAAAGGTCGTGGGTGCAGACAATTTGAAAGCTATCTTCTGGCACAACAAAGAAGCTGGTATGAGTTCTTTATGGACGTTTTGGTGGCTGGCGGTGTGATGAAACGCCTTGACCTTGCCATTAACGATAAGACAGGGATTTTGAATATCCCTGTACTCACTGAAAAGTGCCAACAGGAAGAATGTATCTCCGTCTTCCGCAGTTTTAAAAGCTATCGCAGTGGCGAACTGGTACGCAAAGAGGAAAAGGAATGTATGGGAAACACCCTCTATATCGGTTCATTACAAAGTGAAGTTTATTTCTGTATCTATGAAAAGGACTACGAGCAGTACAAGAAAAATGATATTCCCATTGAAGACGCAGAAGTAAAAAACCGTTTTGAGATTCGATTGAAAAATGAGCGTGCCTATTATGCAGTCCGTGATTTACTCGTCTATGACAATCCAGAGCATACCGCCTTTAAAATTATCAATCGGTATATCCGTTTTGTAGATAAAGACGATTCCAAACCTCGTTCTGATTGGAAACTGAATGAAGAATGGGCTTGGTTTATTGGGAACAATCGTGAACGATTAAAACTAACCACAAAACCAGAGCCTTACTCCTTCCAAAGGACGCTGAACTGGCTATCTCATCAAGTTGCCCCGACCTTAAAGGTTGCGATTAAACTTGATGAAATCAACCAGACGCAGGTTGTAAAAGACATTCTCGACCATGCGAAACTGACAGACCGACACAAGCAGATTTTGAAGCAACAGTCAGTAAAAGAACAGGACGTGATAACAACAAAAAAATAACTCAAATACAAATTCATTGAATATAGAGAGGAGAACATTTTTATGAATTTTGGACAAAACCTTTATAACTGGTTTCTATCAAACGCTCAATCACTGGTGCTTTTAGCAATCGTTGTGATTGGCTTGTATCTTGGCTTCAAGCGTGAGTTTAGCAAACTGATTGGCTTTTTAATTATTGCGATTATTGCGGTTGGCTTAGTCTTCAACGCTGCTGGAGTAAAAGACATTTTACTAGAGCTATTCAATCGCATTATTGGTGCTTAAATAAAACCGTTCTTTTGTGGAATATAAGTGGTTTTCTTATGTTCCGCAAAGGAATGGTACACCAAACGAAGTGCGGTAGGGATTTTTGAATCTCTACAAAGAAAGGACGTGAATATATGGACGATATGCAAGTCTATATTGCGAATTTAGGCAAATACAATGAGGGCGAATTGGTCGGTGCGTGGTTTACCTTTCCCATTGACTTTGAGGAAGTCAAAGAGAAAATCGGCTTGAATGATGAATATGAGGAATACGCCATTCATGACTACGAGTTACCCTTTACGGTTGACGAATACACTTCCATTGGCGAACTCAATCGACTATGGGAAATGGTATCGGAATTACCCGAAGAATTACAATCGGAGCTATCTGCTCTGCTCACTCATTTTTCAAGCATTGAAGAACTAAGCGAACATCAAGAGGATATTATCATTCATTCCGATTGTGATGATATGTATGACGTGGCACGCTACTACATTGAAGAAACGGGTGCTTTAGGCGAAGTACCAGCTAGTCTTCAAAACTATATTGATTATCAAGCCTATGGTCGGGATTTAGACCTTTCAGGAACGTTTATCTCAACCAATCATGGGATTTTTGAAATCGTCTATTAAATCTGTCGGTACATTACTACTGGCAGATTTTCTATTTTACGGGGTGGCTCAATCAGCTACCCCTATTTTTTATGAAAGGATTGATTACATGAAGAAAATACGAAGCTATACCAGTATCTGGTCTGTGGAAAAGGTACTGTATTCTATCAATGATTTTAGACTTCCGTTTCCCATAACCTTTACGCAAATGACATGGTTTGTCGTGTCACTCTTTGCAGTGATGATACTTGGCAACTTGCCCCCTCTTTCCATGATAGAGGGAGCATTTCTCAAATACTTTGGGATTCCTGTGGCTTTCACATGGTTTATGTCTACAAAAACTTTTGATGGTAAAAAGCCTTATGGATTTTTGAAGTCTGTCATTGCTTATGCACTGCGACCAAAGCTGACCTATGCAGGAAAAAAAGTAACGCTTGGCAGAAACCAGCCACAAGAAGCCATTACAGCAGTTAGGAGTGAATTTTATGGCATATCCAATTAAATACATTGAAAACAATCTCGTCTGGAATAAAGACGGGGAATGTTATGCTTACTATGAGCTTGTTCCTTACAATTACTCATTTCTAAGTCCAGAACAGAAAATACAAGTGCATGATTCTTTCAGACAGCTTATCGCACAAAATCGTGATGGCAAAATTCATGCTTTACAAATCAGTACAGAATCCAGCATACGTTCTGCACAAGAGCGTTCCAAAAATGAAGTCACTGGCAAGCTCAAAGCGGTTGCCTATGACAAAATCGACCAACAGACAGACGCTTTAATATCCATGATTGGCGAAAATCAAGTGAACTACCGTTTCTTTATCGGCTTTAAGTTGCTTCTCAACGATCAGGAGTTTTCTATGAAAAGTCTTACCGTTGAAGCAAAAAATGCTTTGTCTGATTTTGTCTATGATGTGAACCATAAGCTGATGGGCGATTTTGTTAGTATGAGTAATGATGAAATCCTGCGTTTTCAGAAGATGGAAAAGCTCTTAGAAAATAAAATCTCTCGTCGTTTCAAAATCCGCAGGTTAGATAAGGACGACTTCGGCTATCTGATTGAACACCTTTACGGACAGACAGGCACTGCCTATGAAGAGTATGAGTACCATCTATCAAAGAAAAAGCTGGATAATGAAACGCTGATTAAATACTATGACTTGATTAAGCCTACTCGCTGTTTGGTGGAAGAAAAACAGCGATATTTGAAAATCCAGCAGGAAGATGAAACCGTCTATGTAGCTTACTTTACCATTAACAGCATTGTCGGAGAACTGGACTTCCCGTCCTCTGAAATCTTCTACTACCAGCAACAGCAATTTACATTCCCGATTGATACGTCAATGAATGTGGAAATTGTAGCGAATCGTAAAGCCCTATCTACTGTCCGCAATAAAAAGAAAGAACTGAAAGACTTGGATAACCACGCTTGGCAAAGTGATAATGAAACCAGCTCCAATGTGGCGGAAGCTCTGGAAAGTGTGAATGAGCTGGAAACCAATTTAGACCAAAGCAAGGAATCTATGTACAAGCTGTCTTATGTGGTAAGGGTATCAGCAAATGATCTTGACGAACTCAAACGTCGTTGTAATGAAGTGAAAGATTTTTATGACGATTTAAGCGTAAAACTGGTACGACCATTTGGGGATATGCTCGGCTTACATGAAGAATTTTTACCTGCCAGCAAGCGTTATATGAATGATTATATTCAATACGTGACCTCTGATTTCCTCGCTGGTTTAGGTTTTGGTGCTACTCAAATGCTGGGGGAAAATGAGGGGATTTATGTTGGCTACAGCTTAGATACTGGACGCAATGTCTATCTGAAACCTGCTCTTGCCAGTCAAGGGGTTAAGGGTTCAGTAACCAATGCGTTAGCGTCGGCTTTTGTTGGTTCGCTGGGTGGTGGTAAATCCTTTGCGAATAACCTTATCGTCTATTATGCGGTGCTTTATGGGGCACAAGCAGTGATTGTAGACCCAAAAGCAGAACGTGGCAGATGGAAAGAAACCTTGCCAGAGATTTCCCATGAAATCAATATCGTCACTCTGACTTCTGATGAGAAAAACAAAGGCTTACTTGACCCTTATGTGATTATGAAAAATCCCAAAGATTCTGAATCACTGGCTATTGATATTCTGACATTCCTTACGGGGATTTCCTCTCGTGATGGGGAACGCTTCCCAATCCTTAGAAAAGCCATTCGTGCAGTAACCAATAGTGAAGTACGAGGGTTGATGAAAGTGATTGAGGAATTACGGGTTGAGAATACGCCACTAAGTACCAGTATAGCCGACCATATCGAAAGTTTTACAGACTATGACTTTGCACATTTATTATTCAGTAATGGTTATGTGGAGCAGTCTATCAGCTTAGAAAAACAACTGAACATTATACAGGTTGCGGACTTGGTACTTCCCGACAAGGAAACTTCCTTTGAGGAATATACCACTATGGAGCTTTTATCCGTTGCTATGCTGATTGTCATTAGTACCTTTGCTTTAGACTTTATCCATACAGACCGAAGCATTTTCAAGATTGTAGATTTAGACGAAGCATGGAGCTTTTTACAGGTAGCACAAGGAAAAACACTATCTATGAAGCTGGTTCGGGCTGGTCGTGCTATGAACGCTGGGGTATATTTCGTGACCCAAAATACAGACGACCTCTTAGATGAAAAACTGAAAAATAACCTCGGCTTAAAATTTGCATTTCGTTCCACTGACCTTAACGAGATTAAAAAGACCTTAGCCTTTTTTGGTGTAGACCCAGAGGACGAAAACAATCAGAAGCGATTGCGTGATTTGGAAAACGGGCAATGCCTTATCAGTGATTTATATGGTCGTGTCGGTGTGATACAGTTCCACCCTGTATTTGAAGAACTGCTCCATGCCTTTGATACCAGACCACCTGTGCGAAAAGAGGTGTAAATGTGAAACCATCAATAGTAAACAGAATAAAATCAAACTGGACGCTGAAACGTCTAGGTAAAGTGGCAATGACAGTGGCTTTCACACTTGTGATTGCCATTTTTCTTTTAGCCATGCTGGGAACGGTGGTTCAAGCTGCGGGCTTGGTAGATGATACGGTCAATGTGGCAAATGAATACAGCCGATACCCACTTGAAAACTATCAACTGGATTTTTATGTGGATAATAGCTGGGGCTGGCTTCCGTGGAACTGGTCGGACGGGATTGGAAAACAGGTCATGTATGGACTATATGCCATTACCAATTTTATTTGGACAATCAGTTTGTATGTTTCCAATGCGACAGGTTACTTAGTACAGGAAGCCTATTCCTTAGACTTCATTTCCGCTACAGCAGATTCCATTGGTAAGAATATGCAGACCTTAGCTGGTGTGAGTGCAAACGGATTTTCAACAGAGGGTTTCTATGTTGGATTCCTCTTACTCTTGATTTTGGTTCTTGGGGTTTATGTTGCCTATACGGGACTGATAAAGAGAGAAACCACAAAGGCAATTCATGCCATTATGAATTTTGTGCTGGTGTTTATCCTATCGGCTTCCTTTATTGCCTACGCTCCCGACTACATTAAAAAAATCAATGACTTTTCATCAGACATCAGTAATGCCAGTTTATCACTTGGCACGAAGATTGTCATGCCCCATTCCGATAGTCAAGGCAAGGACAGCGTGGACTTAATCAGAGATAGCCTGTTTTCCATACAGGTTCAGCAACCGTGGCTACTGCTTCAATACAACAGTTCAGACATTGAAAGTATCGGTATTGACCGTGTGGAAAGCCTGCTCTCCACCAGCCCAGATTCCAACAATGGCGAAGACAGAGAAAAAATTGTTGCGGAAGAAATTGAAGACAGAAGCAATACCAATCTAACCATTACAAAGACCATTAACCGTTTAGGTACAGTCTTCTTCCTATTTGTCTTCAATATTGGGATTTCCATATTTGTATTCCTATTAACAGGAATCATGATTTTCTCGCAGGTACTTTTTATCATCTATGCTATGTTTCTGCCTGTGAGCTTTATTTTAAGCATGATTCCATCATTTGATGGTATGTCAAAACGAGCCATAACAAAGCTCTTTAATACCATTTTGACACGAGCTGGAATCACATTGATTATTACGACAGCATTTAGTATTTCAACCATGCTCTATACCTTATCGGCTGGTTATCCGTTCTTTTTGATTGCTTTTCTACAGATTGTGACCTTTGCAGGAATCTACTTCAAGCTGGGCGATTTAATGAGTATGTTTTCTCTACAGAGTAACGATTCTCAAAGTGTGGGAAGTCGTGTGATGAGAAAACCTCGTATGCTTATGCACGCTCACATGCACCGTCTACAGCGGAAACTTGGACGTTCCATGACTACTCTAGGGGCTGGGTCTGCCATTGTTACAGGTAAAAAAGGACAGTCGGGTTCGGGGAGTTCTGCAAGGACACAAGCAGATCACTCCCGACCAGACGGAAAGGAAAAATCAACACTTGGAAAACGTATCGGTCAAACCATCGGTACAGTAGCTGATACCAAAGACAGAATGGTAGACACTGCTAGTGGTTTGAAAGAACAGGTTAAAGATTTGCCGACCAATGCAAGATATGCAGTATATCAAGGAAAATCCAAAGTAAAAGAGAATGTCCGTGATTTAACCAGTAGTATTTCTCAAACCAAAGCGGACAGAGCCAGTGGACGCAAGGAACAGCAGGAACAAAGGCGAAAAACCATTGCGAAGCGTCGCTCTGAAATGGAACAGGTCAAACAGAAAAAACAGCCTGCTTCTTCTGTTCATGAAAGACCGACTACAAGACAAGAACAATATCATGATGAACAGACCTCAAAACAGTCTAATATTCAGACTTCATATAAGGAATCTCAACAAGCCAAACAAGAGCGTCCAGCAGTTAAGTCCGATTTTTCAAGTCCAAAAGTGGAACGCCAAGGCAATACCGTTCAAGAAAAAACCGTTCAAAAGCCAGCAACTTCAACCACTACAGCAGATAGAACTTCACAACGTCCAATCACAAAAGAACGTCCGTCTACTGTTCAAAGAGTACCACTACAAAATACAAGAAGTAGACCACCAATCAAAACCGCCACCATTAAGAAAGTCGGTAAGAAACCATGAAGTTGAAAACTTTAGTGATTGGTGGTTCTGGATTATTCTTGATGGTCTTCTCACTGCTTCTGTTTGTTGCCATTTTATTTTCAGATGAACAGGACAGCGGAATTTCCAATATTCATTATGGAGGTGTGAATGTTTCCGCAGAAGTGCTGGCTCATAAGCCTATGGTAGAAAAATATGCCAAAGAATATGGCGTTGAAGAATATGTCAACATACTTCTTGCGATTATACAGGTGGAATCGGGCGGTACTGCGGAAGATGTTATGCAGTCCTCGGAATCCCTCGGTCTTCCACCTAATTCATTGAGTACAGAAGAATCCATTAAGCAAGGTGTGAAGTATTTCAGTGAATTATTAGCCAGTAGCGAAAGGCTCAGTGTAGATTTAGAATCGGTTATCCAGTCCTACAATTATGGTGGTGGTTTCTTAGGGTATGTGGCTAATCGTGGAAATAAATATACCTTTGAACTGGCTCAAAGTTTCTCAAAAGAGTATTCAGGTGGCGAAAAAGTGTCTTACCCCAATCCCATAGCCATACCTATCAATGGGGGCTGGCGATACAACTATGGCAATATGTTTTATGTGCAACTGGTAACGCAGTATCTTGTCACAACAGAGTTTGATGATGATACGGTACAAGCCATCATGGACGAAGCACTGAAATATGAGGGCTGGCGATACGTTTACGGTGGAGCTTCCCCGACTACTTCTTTTGATTGTAGCGGACTGACACAATGGACGTATGGAAAAGCTGGAATTAACTTACCACGAACCGCACAACAGCAATATGATGTGACCCAGCATATCCCACTATCGGAAGCACAAGCTGGCGATTTGGTTTTCTTTCATTCTACCTATAACGCTGGCTCTTATATTACTCATGTTGGGATATACCTTGGCAATAACCGTATGTTTCATGCAGGCGACCCAATCGGTTATGCCGACTTAACAAGCCCCTACTGGCAACAGCATTTAGTGGGAGCAGGACGAATCAAACAATGAGAAAGGAAGATTTAATGATGAAATTTAGAAAAAATCAGAATAAAGAAAAACAGATACCAAAGGAAAAGAAACCTCGTGTCTACTATAAGGTCAATCCTCATAAAAAGGTTGTGATTGCCTTGTGGGTACTTTTAGGGCTTAGTTTCAGCTTTGCGATATTCAAGCACTTTACAGCTATAGATACTCATACTATTCACGAAACAACTATCATAGAAAAGGAATACGTTGATACTCATCATGTAGAAAATTTTGTAGAGAACTTTGCGAAAGTCTACTATTCATGGGAGCAATCCGATAAGTCCATTGATAATCGAATGGAAAGTCTAAAAGGCTATCTGACAGATGAACTTCAAGCTCTCAATGTTGATACAGTACGCAAAGATATTCCTGTATCGTCTTCTGTAAGAGGATTTCAGATATGGACGGTAGAGCCAACTGGCGACAATGAGTTTAATGTAACCTACAGTGTAGACCAGCTCATTACAGAGGGAGAAAATACAAAGACCGTCCACTCTGCTTATATAGTGAGTGTCTATGTAGATGGTTCTGGAAATATGGTACTGGTTAAGAATCCGACCATTACCAACATACCTAAGAAATCAAGTTATAAACCAAAAGCCATTGAAAGTGAGGGGACGGTTGATTCCATTACAACCAATGAAATCAATGAGTTTTTAACGACGTTCTTCAAGCTCTATCCTACAGCGACAGCCAGTGAACTTTCCTACTATGTGAATGACGGGATATTAAAACCAATCGGAAAAGAGTACATCTTTCAAGAACTGGTAAATCCTATTCACAATCGTAAGGATAATCAAGTCACGGTATCGCTGACAGTGGAGTATATCGACCAGCAGACCAAAGCAACGCAGGTATCTCAATTTGATTTGGTACTTGAAAAGAACGGGAGTAATTGGAAGATTATAGAATAACAAATATTGGTACATTATTACAGCTATTTTGTAATCACGTACTCTCTTTGATAAAAAATTGGAGATTCCTTTACAAATATGCTCTTACGTGCTATTATTTAAGTATCTATTTAAAAGGAGTTAATAAATATGCGGCAAGGTATTCTTAAATAAACTGTCAATTTGATAGTGGGAATAAATAATTGGATGTCCTTTTTTAGGAGGGCTTAGTTTTTTGTACCCAGTTTAAGAATACCTTTATCATGTGATTCTAAAGTATCCGGAGAATATCTGTATGCTTTGTATGCCTATGGTTATGCATAAAAATCCCAGTGATAAGAGTATTTATCACTGGGATTTTTATGCCCTTTTGGGCTTTTGAATGGAGGAAAATCACATGAAAATTATTAATATTGGAGTTTTAGCTCATGTTGATGCGGGAAAAACTACCTTAACAGAAAGCTTATTATATAACAGTGGAGCGATTACAGAATTAGGAAGCGTGGACAAAGGTACAACGAGGACGGATAATACGCTTTTAGAACGTCAGAGAGGAATTACAATTCAGACAGGAATAACCTCTTTTCAGTGGGAAAATACGAAGGTGAACATCATAGACACGCCAGGACATATGGATTTCTTAGCAGAAGTATATCGTTCATTATCAGTTTTAGATGGGGCAATTCTACTGATTTCTGCAAAAGATGGCGTACAAGCACAAACTCGTATATTATTTCATGCACTTAGGAAAATGGGGATTCCCACAATCTTTTTTATCAATAAGATTGACCAAAATGGAATTGATTTATCAACGGTTTATCAGGATATTAAAGAGAAACTTTCTGCCGAAATTGTAATCAAACAGAAGGTAGAACTGTATCCTAATATGTGTGTGACGAACTTTACCGAATCTGAACAATGGGATACGGTAATAGAGGGAAACGATGACCTTTTAGAGAAATATATGTCCGGTAAATCATTAGAAGCATTGGAACTCGAACAAGAGGAAAGCATAAGATTTCAGAATTGTTCTCTGTTCCCTCTTTATCATGGAAGTGCAAAAAGTAATATAGGGATTGATAACCTTATAGAAGTTATTACTAATAAATTTTATTCATCAACACATCGAGGTCCGTCTGAACTTTGCGGAAATGTTTTCAAAATTGAATATACAAAAAAAAGACAACGTCTTGCATATATACGCCTTTATAGTGGAGTACTACATTTACGAGATTCGGTTAGAGTATCAGAAAAAGAAAAAATAAAAGTTACAGAAATGTATACTTCAATAAATGGTGAATTATGTAAGATTGATAGAGCTTATTCTGGAGAAATTGTTATTTTGCAAAATGAGTTTTTGAAGTTAAATAGTGTTCTTGGAGATACAAAACTATTGCCACAGAGAAAAAAGATTGAAAATCCGCACCCTCTACTACAAACAACTGTTGAACCGAGTAAACCTGAACAGAGAGAAATGTTGCTTGATGCCCTTTTGGAAATCTCAGATAGTGATCCGCTTCTACGATATTACGTGGATTCTACGACACATGAAATTATACTTTCTTTCTTAGGGAAAGTACAAATGGAAGTGATTAGTGCACTGTTGCAAGAAAAGTATCATGTGGAGATAGAACTAAAAGAGCCTACAGTCATTTATATGGAGAGACCGTTAAAAAATGCAGAATATACCATTCACATCGAAGTGCCGCCAAATCCTTTCTGGGCTTCCATTGGTTTATCTGTATCACCGCTTCCGTTGGGAAGTGGAATGCAGTATGAGAGCTCGGTTTCTCTTGGATACTTAAATCAATCATTTCAAAATGCAGTTATGGAAGGGATACGCTATGGTTGCGAACAAGGATTATATGGTTGGAATGTGACGGATTGTAAAATCTGTTTTAAGTACGGTTTATACTATAGCCCTGTTAGTACCCCAGCAGATTTTCGGATGCTTGCTCCTATTGTATTGGAACAAGTCTTAAAAAAAGCTGGAACAGAATTGTTAGAGCCATATCTTAGTTTTAAAATTTATGCGCCACAGGAATATCTTTCACGAGCATACAACGATGCTCCTAAATATTGTGCGAACATCGTAGACACTCAATTGAAAAATAATGAGGTCATTCTTAGTGGAGAAATCCCTGCTCGGTGTATTCAAGAATATCGTAGTGATTTAACTTTCTTTACAAATGGACGTAGTGTTTGTTTAACAGAGTTAAAAGGGTACCATGTTACTACCGGTGAACCTGTTTGCCAGCCCCGTCGTCCAAATAGTCGGATAGATAAAGTACGATATATGTTCAATAAAATAACTTAGTGTATTTTATGTTGTTATATAAATATGGTTTCTTGTTAAATAAGATGAAATATTTTTTAATAAAGATTTGAATTAAAGTGTAAAGGAGGAGATAGTTATTATAAACTACAAGTGGATATTGTGTCCTGTATGTGGAAATAAAACACGATTAAAGATAAGGGAAGATACTGAATTAAAAAAATTCCCCCTCTATTGTCCGAAATGCAGACAAGAAAATTTAATTGAAATAAAGCAGTTCAAAGTAACTGTGATTACAGAGCCAGACGCAAAGACGCAGAGCCGATAAAATGAGATTAATACAATCTCATTTTATCGGCTCTTTCCGTTATGTATGGATTCTTTTAATTAGTCTTCGATGTTTCTTGCTTCGTTGATACCGCTGGCTAAAGATTCCATTAAGGATAGTTCTTTGTCTGTAAAGCTATCCATGTATTTCTCTATCTGTAATCGTCGGGTGCTTTTTACCAAGTTATTAGCAGGTAAGAAAAATTCATCAACGGAAACATGAAGTAACGATACAAGGTCATAAAGAACTTGTATGCTGGGGTGTTGCCCTTTATTTTCAATATTAGTTAAGTACCGTGGGTCAATTTCAATCAATGCTCCCACTTGTTCACGAGTTAAACCTCGTTTCAATCGAGCTTCTTTAATGGCTAAACCAAAGGCTCTAAAATCATATTTATCTTCTTTTTTACGCATAGTAGACCACCTCTATACATTTTATTGTTCCTACTGAATTAAAAACAGGTATAGAAAAACGTGTTATATGGTTTATAGGTTTATATTTAATAAAAAGCACTACTAAACGCCAATAAAAAAAACCGTTATATGGTAGTGCTATTTACGCTGTTAAAATATTGTATATTACTTCCAAATGGCGGTTTGTTGGAGGTCAACGTCGCCATGAAGTACATCATATACAATAAATTTCCTTACATTGGGTTCTTGTCAAAAAAAGTCGTCTATCTGCAATAGATAAGTACGTCCACCAATGTGGTTTTATAAATCATATAGATAGAATAACAGAAGCATGTAAACAGAGAAATAAATCTGTTTATATGCTTTTTTGGCTATTCAGAACTTTTTTACAAAGTTTATTTATCAGTAATGCAACAAATCCCCCTTTCACATTGGGACTAAGAGTGAAAGGAGATAAACGAGCAAGGCTCACTTCCTTTCCTAGACAGAAAGGGGGTGAGAAACATGAAACCATCTTCTTTTCAGACCACAATAGAAAATCAGTTTGACTATATCTGTAAACGTGCTATGGAAGACGAGCGAAAGAATTATATGCTTTATCTTTCAAGGATTGCAAAGCGTGAGGTGTCCTTTTCGGATGTTGGCGATTATCTTGTTAGCCAGTTTGCGACAACAGATAACTATTCAACTGACTTTCAGATTTTTACACTCAATGGGTTATCAGTAGGCGTTGAAAATGATTTGTTGAGTGAAGCATTACGTGAGTTGCCAGACAAGAAACGTGAAATTCTACTGCTGTTTTACTTTATGGACATGAGCGATTCAGAAATTGCAGACCTGTTGAAATTGAACCGTTCTACTGTCTATCGGCATAGAACCAGTGGACTAGCCTTAATTAAAAAGTTTATGGAGGAATTTGAAGAATGAAAACACAATATCCTATGATTCCCTTTCCTCTCATTGTAAAGGCAACAGATGGCGATACCGAAGCGATTAACCAGATTCTACATCATTACAGAGGGTACATAACGAAGCGTTCCCTACGACTTATGAAAGATGAATATGGCAATCAAAGTATGGTCGTTGATGAAGTCTTACGTGGAAGAATGGAAACCAGACTGATTACAAAGATTTTGTCATTTGAAATTAAGTAATATCCTCTCTCCTTTCGTGGAAGCGTGCTAAACCATTCCACGCTTCCCGAACAGGGAGGTTTGTTATTCCACCAAAGCATATTGAGCTTTCAATGTGTTTTGATAGGCTAACGAGCCATTGTTCTTTGAAAACTGAATAAAAGTAATCGAATACGTTTCGATAAGAAAAGAGCCAACGGAACTAACCGCCATGACCTATCTTATAAAGATAGCGAGCGATTCATGTTAGTGATCCGAGAAGCAATCTTTAGCAGGATTGCCTGCAACGACATTCTTATCGTGATAATGATACTCCCATACAGTCAATAGTCCGAGCGTGATAAAACCGTCGCAGGCAATGAGTATGGCTACATGAGAACCATGCAGGGGTGGAACTCCCGTGAGCTTTGCTAAAGCTGTTCGATTGCTGGTAAAACAACTTTTATGAAATCCAAATAAGTGATTTGGAAAGGAGGATTTTATGAAGCAGACTGACATTCCTATTTGGGAACGTTATACCCTAACCATTGAAGAAGCGTCAAAATATTTTCGTATTGGCGAAAACAAGCTACGACGCTTGGCAGAGGAAAATAAAAATGCAAATTGGCTGATTATGAATGGCAATCGTATTCAGATTAAACGAAAACAATTTGAAAAAATTATAGATACATTGGACGCAATCTAGCGTCGCCAAAGGGTCTTGTATATGATAAAATAGTATTAAGTCGTATCAAGGCTCTTTCCATAAAGGAAAGGAGCAAATGCCATGTCAGAAAAAAGACGTGACAATAAAGGTCGAATCTTAAAGACTGGAGAGAGCCAACGAAAAGACGGAAGATACTTATACAAATATATAGATTCATTTGGAGAACCGCAATTTGTTTACTCGTGGAAACTTGTGGCTACAGACCGAGTACCAGCAGGAAAGCGTGATTGTATCTCACTTAGAGAGAAAATCGCAGAGTTACAGAAAGACATTCATGATGGTATTGATGTTGTAGGAAAGAAAATGACACTCTGCCAGCTTTACGCAAAACAGAACGCTCAAAGACCAAAGGTTAGAAAAAACACTGAAACTGGACGCAAATATCTTATGGATATTTTGAAGAAAGACAAGTTAGGTGTAAGAAGTATTGACAGTATTAAGCCATCAGACGCTAAAGAATGGGCTATTAGAATGAGTGAAAATGGTTATGCTTATCAAACCATCAATAACTACAAACGTTCTTTAAAGGCTTCATTCTATATTGCTATACAAGATGATTGTGTTCGGAAGAATCCATTTGACTTTCAACTGAAAGCAGTTCTTGATGATGATACTGTCCCTAAGACCGTACTAACAGAAGAACAGGAAGAAAAACTGTTAGCCTTTGCAAAAGCTGATAAAACCTACAGCAAAAATTATGATGAAATTCTGATACTCTTAAAAACAGGTCTTCGTATTTCAGAGTTTGGTGGTTTGACACTTCCAGATTTAGATTTTGAGAATCGTCTTGTCAATATAGACCATCAGCTATTGAGAGATACTGAAATTGGGTACTACATTGAAACACCAAAGACCAAAAGTGGCGAACGTCAAGTTCCTATGGTTGAAGAAGCCTATCAAGCATTTAAGCGAGTGTTAGCGAATCGAAAGAATGATAAGCGTGTTGAGATTGATGGATATAGTGATTTCCTCTTTCTTAATAGAAAGAACTATCCAAAAGTGGCAAGTGATTACAACGGCATGATGAAAGGTCTTGTTAAGAAATACAATAAGTATAACGAGGATAAATTGCCACACATCACTCCACATAGTTTGCGACATACATTCTGTACCAACTATGCAAATGCAGGAATGAATCCAAAGGCATTACAGTACATTATGGGACATGCTAATATAGCCATGACGCTGAACTATTACGCACATGCAACATTCGATTCTGCAATGGCAGAAATGAAACGCTTGAATAAAGAGAAGCAACAGGAGCGTCTTGTTGCTTAGTAGTACAAATGAATTTACTACTTATTTACCACTTCTGACAGCTAAGACATGAGGAAATATGCAAAGAAACGTGAAGTATCTTCCTACAGTAAAAATACTCGAAAGCACATAGAATAAGGCTTTACGAGCATTTAAGAAAATATAAAAAGATAATTAGAAATTTATACTTTGTTTGTATCAAAAAATAGTGCCTGTCATCGAGTGATTGATTTGTAAGGCGGGGCTTCTTTAAAGGAGATTCATCCAGTTCTATAAAGAAGCGAAAGTTGTCAATCACGTGAGTTATAAGTGATTGACAGCTTTTAAGATACTTAGTTCTGCAGATATTTACTCATTTTGATGTGGGGCATATCCGCATCAAGAAATTCTTCCCCTTCAGGTTGGTAGCCTAGAGAAAGATAAAAACCTTTTGCGGTTAGCTGAGCACCTAAAGTGATTTTTTGAAACCCTTGTTTCCGAGCAAAATCCTCCGCCCCTTGGATCAAAATTCGTCCGAAGCCTTTTTTGCGATGGGAAACGGGTACGGCCATACGCTGAAGTTTCAATGTGTGGCTATCTATAGGAAGCAGCCGCAAAGTTGCTGTTGCTTCTTTTTGTTCATTGTAGAGAACAAAATGGACCGCGTTTGCTTCGTCCTGATCGATCTCAAGACTTAAGGGCACGCCTTGTTCTTTGACGAAGACATCATTACGAATTTTCAACGAGTCCAGATAAATTTCGCTTAATGTATCTTTGGTTTGTGCGACGAACATAAAATCAACCACCTTCTTATTTCATCAATTATTTTCTAAGTATACCATTTTTACGAAAAGAAAAATTGCTTTTGCGGCTAAAGTCGCAAGCTTTTTTTTGCAAAATACTCTATAATAGTGAAAAAAAGGAGGGAATCGTTTGTTCGACAAATTCAAACAATCAAAACTTTTCTTCTGGTCATTAGAAATTCTCGTTCTTGCCACGTTAGCTCTGGTATTGAGCAAAATCAATTTCTTATTTGCACCAGTAGGAACATTTTTTTCGACCTTATTTGCGCCGGTCTTAATTGCAGGCTTTTTGTACTATCTGCTTAATCCGATCGTCGTTTTTCTGATGAAGACCACTAAGATCAAAAGAATCTACGCTGTGATTTTAGTTTTACTCTTATTAGTAGCAGCTATTGTCCTAACAGTCGTAAGCGTGATTCCAAATCTGATCAACCAAATTTCACAACTTGCAGAAAATATTCCTACTTTTGCTAAAAATATGGAGACTTGGATTTCTAAAATAGCAGATGACCCAGTATTTAAACAGATCGACTTTGCGCAACAGTTAGAAAATCTCAATCTTTCCTATGGTTCATTGCTGCAACAATTTCTAAGTGGGCTGTCAACAAGTTTGGGATCGATCGTAGGAACGATTGCTTCAGCAACGATGATCATTGTTACAGTACCATTCATCTTGTTTTATATGCTGAAAGACGGCGAGAAACTTGTGCCAAATATTCAATCAGTTTTACCTGAAAAAAGACGAAATCAAATCATCGAGTTATTGGGTGATCTGAATAAAACATTGTCCAATTACATTAGCGGACAAGCGATTGAATGTATTTTTGTCGCGACCTTTACCTTTATCGGCTACTGGCTAGTGGGTGTCAATTACGCCTTTTTATTTGGTGTCATTGCAGGGATCACTAACTTGATTCCTTATTTAGGCCCTTACCTCGGCTTGATTCCGGCAGTTTTAGTGACAATCTTTGATGATCCTTTCCGGGCTCTGTTATGTGGTGTAGTCGTGTTAGTCGTTCAACAATTAGATGGTAATGTGATCTATCCTAATGTAATCGGAAAGTCATTGGCGATTCATCCGCTAACCATTATTTTAGTGTTGCTAGTCGCAGGGAACATCGCTGGATTACTGGGTATTTTCTTAGGAGTACCTTTCTACGCCATTTGTCGTACGATTGTGATTTTTGTGATTCGTTTGATTCGTGACGATAAAAGCAAGAAAAACCAAGAGAAATTGATCGAACTAGATAACTGATGGTTTTTATTGCAAAGAAAAAAGCTTTATGATACGATTTTATCGTGGGTATAGCCCACGATTTTTTTTAGAAAATGTAAAAATAAGGAGAGAATGCTATTATGAATGCTGACCCCGAGAGTCAGTCGCTATTAGCGCAAATTTTATTATTGATCGTTTTGACATTGATCAATGCTTTCTTGGCTGCTTCAGAAATCGCGGTTGTTTCAGTTAATAAGAACCGTGTAGAACAGAAGGCTGAGGAAGGAAATGTCAAATCACAAAAATTATTGAAAATCATTGACAATCCCACCAACTTCTTGTCGACGATCCAAGTTGGGATCACATTAGTCAATATCTTATCAGGGGCCTCACTGGCAGATACGCTATCTACCCGCTTAGCACCCGTTCTAGGTGGCGGAGCTGCAGCAAAAAGCCTGGCTAATATCATTGTATTAGCGATTTTGACCTATGTTTCGATCGTATTTGGTGAGTTGTATCCAAAACGAATCGCAATGAACAAATCTGAAGAAGTTGCTCAATTTACTTCAGGTGTGATACGTGTGATTGGTACGATCGCAAAACCATTTGTGTGGTTGCTTTCCGCTTCAACTAGTTTGTTAGCTCGAATCACACCAATGGAATTTGATGATGAAGATACAAAAATGACTCGTGATGAAATGCGGTATATGTTAGAAACAGAAGGTGTCTTTGAAGAAGATGAATTGGAAATGCTACAAGGAATCTTTTCATTGGATACGAAGGTGGCCCGTGAAGTGATGGTGCCGCGGACTACTGCATTTATGGTCGATATCAATGATTCAGTAGATGAAATTTTGACAGAAATTTTAGCAGAAAACTATTCTCGAATCCCAGTATATAATGAGGACAAAGACAAAGTCGTAGGTATTTTACATACAAAAAACCTGCTGAAATGTGCCTATAAATATGGATTTGAAACATTAGATATTAAACAAATCCTCCAAGAACCATTATTTGTGCCTGAAACTGTTTTTATTGATGACTTACTCTATGAGTTGAAAAAGACTCAAAATCAGATGGCTATCTTATTAGACGAATACGGCGGTGTCGTAGGTCTGGTTACTTTAGAAGACCTCTTAGAGGAAATCGTTGGTGAGATCGACGATGAATCGGATGAAGTAGAAGAATTATATGAACAAGTTTCTGATCATGAGTACATCATCCAAGGGCGAATGTTGATTGATGACTTTAATGAAGCATTTGATATGAGCCTGCACATGAGTGATGTTGATACAATGGCCGGATATTTGATCACAGCTTTAGGGTTGATTCCTGATGAAGGAGAGAAATTATCCTTTAAAGTGGATAACGTCACACTGATTACAGAAGAAATGGAAGGGTCACGTGTATTGAAGATCCGCGTTATCTTCCATGATCCTGAAGAAACAGCTGTCGAACCTGAAGAAGAACGCCGCTATTTCAAAAAAGATTTTGAAGAAGACGAACCTCGTCGATAAAATGAATGCTTGAAGCAAATGCTTCAAGCATTTTTTTGTCTAAAAATAATATATAGAACAGAATGAGTTAATCAAATGATACAGATTTAGCTAGATAAAAAAACTAAAATAACTAAGCATATTTCTTGCTTTTCTTGTGAATTAAAGAGAGGATAAGAGTGCGATAACTAGAAATCATTGTGGGGTGGGAAAATGAGATTTTACCGAATGAAAAGTGATGATATTCGGATGAACTTAGCTACTGAAGAATATTTAATGAATAACGTAGATATTTCAGAACCATGCTTGCTGTTATACATACAAAAGCCTTGTGTTATAATCGGTAGAAACCAAAATGCCTACGAAGAAATAAATTTTGACTATTTACGACATAATGACATCGTTTTAACCCGGAGAACCTCTGGTGGCGGAGCAGTTTATGACGATCTAGGCAACATGAGTTTTAGCTTTGTGACTAAAAAAGATGTGACTCATTTTGGTGATTATCATGGAGCCACCCAACCTATTTTGAAAGCATTGCAGAAGATGGGAGCAAAAGAGGTTGAAGTACGGGGAAGAAATGACTTGTTTGTTGAAGGAAAGAAATTTTCTGGTAACGCCATGTACACAAAAAATGACAGAAGCTATTCCCACGGAACATTGATGTTCGATGTTGACTTAAGCGTTTTGACAAAAGTGTTGAACGTTCCACAGGAAAAGATCGACTCGAAGGCAACAAAGTCAGTGCGTAAAAGTGTGACCAACATCAAGCCTTATCTTTCTGAAGAATATCAACAATTGTCAACGAAAGAATTTAGAGATCAATTGCTCTGTCATATTTATGACGTCGACAACATTGAGGAAATCCAAGAAAAAGAAATCAAATTAACGGCTGAAGATCAACGGAAGATTAATCAGTTGTATCAATTGCGATATGCCAATGATCAATGGATTTATGGGGAAGCCCCGAATTATCAATGGACGAAACGCAAACGTTTTGAAAATGTTGGTATCGTTGAACTACGCTTTTCAGTGGCAAAGGGGAAAATCACAGAAGCACAAATCACTGGAGATTTTTTTGGCGAAGAAGATATCGCTGGTCTCGAAAAACAGCTGATTGGTCTTCCTTATAATGAAGAGTTGCGGCAGCATTTTCAAGGGATGGAAGTCGCGAAATATATCCATCAACTGACAAATGAGCAATTTGTATCACTACTTTTCAATTGAGTTTGAAGGCAGAGGAGCGTCAGGAACCAAATATGATCGAAGTAAAAGAGGTTTCACAAGTATATCAGGACAATGTCCTTGATCGAGTATCGTTAACAATCAGCAATGAGATCGTCGGTATCGTCGGCAAAAGCGGTTCCGGGAAGTCTACCTTGTTGCGTCTGATTAATTTGATCGAATCTCCTTCAGCTGGCGAAATCGTGATTGATGGCGTGAACACGACAGGATTGACCAAGAAAATGAGACGAAGTCTACAGCAAGATATTGCGATGATCTTTCAACAATTTAATCTGCTCCATAATCTGACTGTCTACGACAATGTTTTTTTGCCTTTAAAATTAGCTGGAAAATCACAACGACAAGTGATGGAAACGTTAGACTTCGTAGGTATGTCTGAAAAGGCTTCGGTTTATCCTGCTTCTTTAAGTGGAGGGGAAAAGCAACGAGTAGCAATTGCCCGTGCTTTGGTCAAAGAACCAAAGATCCTCTTGTGTGATGAACCGACCAGTGCATTGGATGAAGATACTAAGGGAGATGTTTTATCGTTATTGCAAAAGGTTCATGGCACTTTCCAGCCTACAATCGTGTTTGTTAGTCATGAATTGTCAGCGGTTCGACAAGTTTGTGAGCGGGTCTATGTTATGGAACAAGGAAGAATCGTAGCGGAAGTAGCGAATACGCCGCATCTTTTACAAATAGAAGAATTAAACTATGTCGATCGTGTGATAAGGAGTCTAAAGCATGACGATAATTGAGAGTATTCAATACTATTTACCAGAATTGATGCAGGCGATGGAAGAAACCCTGATCATGATGAGTATCTCTATCTTCGCCGCTGTTTTGATTGGATTGCCACTAGGTATTCTATTATTTATTAGTCGTGAAAACAACAATCAGGGAACGATTTTGTATCAAATATTAAATTTGCTGATCACGGTCATTCGTTCGTTTCCTTATTTACTGTTTGTTGTTGCGATGATTCCCGTCACTCGTTTTTTGTTAGGCAGCTCGTTTGGGCCGATCCCAGCAAGTATCCCATTGAGTATTGTGTCAATCGTCATCTATGCTCGTTTAGTCGAGCAGGTATTGTTGGATGTCCCAGAAGATGTCGGACTATTGGCACGCTCATTAGGTGTCTCCACTTATCAATATGTCAAAGAATTTTTGCTCGTGGAAGCAAGAAGCGGGTTAATCCTGTCTCTGACGACAACGATCGTCAGTATGGTGTCTTATTCCACAGTGATGGGAATCGTTGGCGGAGGAGGAATCGGAGACTTTGCCATCCGTTATGGATATCAACGGTACGAATATGGGGTCATGTATTTTTCCATTTTAGTGATGATCGTAGCAGTTTTTAGTATTCAGTTGATTGGGAATGGGTTAGCAAAAAAAGTTGATAAAAGAAAGTAGGAGTAGGAATGAAAAAAGGAATATTTTTTGGGTTAGTACTAGCAGTAATGTTTCTTGGTGCTTGTGGAACAGGGAATGAGTCGCAATCAGAGGATAAAGTGATTAAAGTCGCTTCTCAAACGACCCCTATGACAGATGTTGTCAAAGTAGCAGCCGATGCGGTAGAAGATGGCTGGAAAATTGAATTGGTACAAGTAAATGACAATATTCAATACAATGAGCTGTTGAATAATAAGGAAGTAGACGCAAACTTTGCGCAGCATGAGCCGTATATGCAACGCTACAATGAGGAAAAATCAGCAGATTTAGTGGCTTTAGACAAAATTTATAATGCTAAAGTGGGCTTTTACTCAAAAGAGTATACAAAAATTGAAGACATTCCTGAAGGAACGAAAGTTGCTCTGCCGAATGATGTTTCTAATGAAGGACGAGCATTAGCCATCTTAGCTGAGCAAGGATTGATTGAATTAAAAGATGGAGTTGGAGTCAATGGTACGATCAAAGACATTACTGCGAATCCTAAAAACTTTGAATGGTTGTCTGTGGACTTATTGAATCTAGCAGAAGCCTATAATGAACCAAATGTCTCCCTTGTCTACAACTATCCGACCTATATCGCCAAAATTGGTCTAAAGCCTGACGATGCCTTGTTCTTAGAGAAAACGATAGATGATCGTTTTGCGATCTCTTTAGTTGCTCGTAAGGACAATCAAGATTCAGAAAAAATCAATGTTTTGCGAAAAGCGATGACCAGCGATAAAGTCAAAGAATTTTTGGAAAATGAGCATAGTGATACATTAATTCCAGCCTTTTAGTTTTTTGAGTGTTTTTCATGCTTTCACAGCAGTTCTCGTATAAATACAAATAGCTATCAAGCTGCTTAAACAGTTGCTCTCTAGACTTTCGAATCTGAATGATAGAGAGCATTTGTCTGTAATTTTTCTTTTTTCCGCTCTTGATACATGATATACTGATTTGGTCAGAAAATCTTTGTATAGACACAGAGAGTTCTAATTTCAAGGAATGGAGTAACTACATAACATGGAGAATCCAAATTTAAAACAACAAGTTGAAAGTCGTCGCACCTTTGCGATTATTTCTCACCCGGATGCTGGGAAGACAACGATCACTGAGCAGTTGCTGCTATTTGGGGGAGCAATTCGCCAAGCAGGAACTGTCAAAGGAAAGAAAACCGGTAATTTTGCTAAATCCGACTGGATGGAAATCGAGAAACAACGGGGGATTTCTGTCACTAGTTCTGTAATGCAATTTGATTATCAAGGAAAACGTGTGAACATTTTGGATACACCAGGACATGAGGATTTCTCTGAAGATACGTATCGTACGTTAATGGCTGTTGATAGCGCCGTGATGGTTATTGATAGTGCCAAAGGGATCGAAGCACAGACGAAAAAGCTTTTCCAAGTCGTAAAAAAACGGGGAATCCCGATCTTTACCTTCATCAACAAATTAGACCGTGATGGTCGTGAACCATTAGAACTTTTAGAAGAGCTAGAAGAGTTGCTTCAAATCGAGTCCTACCCAATGAATTGGCCAATCGGAATGGGAAAAGGGCTTGAAGGACTTTATGACATTCACAATCAACGGGTTGAAATTTATCGTCCAGAATCTCATGGCGGTGAACGCCTGATTCCATTTAATCAAAACGGTGAAATTCCCCAAGATCATCCGCTGAATCAAAATGGTGTCTATCAACAAGTGTTGGAAGAAGTCGAATTATTACAAGAAGCTGGCGATTCCTTTGATGAAGAGAAAATCGCTCGTGGTGATCAAACCCCTGTCTTTTTTGGCTCTGCGTTAACAAACTTTGGTGTGCAAACTTTCTTAGAAACATTTTTACAATTTGCACCAGCACCTTACGGACATAAGACAAGGACAGGAGAAGAAATTAGTCCATACGAACAAGAGCTTTCAGGATTTGTTTTCAAAATCCAAGCCAATATGAACCCCGCACACCGTGACCGGATTGCCTTTGTCCGCATTTGCTCAGGAACATTTGAACGGGGAATGGATGTCACGCTTGAGCGGACAGGCAAAAAAATGAAATTAAGTAATGTGACCCAGTTCATGGCAGACACTCGCGAAAATATTGAGCAAGCTGTTGCCGGCGACATCATTGGGGTATATGATACCGGAAATTATCAAATTGGTGATACTTTATATGAAGGGAAATTGAAAGTCGCCTATGAAGAATTACCTTCGTTTACACCTGAACTCTTTATGAAAGTAACAGCCAAAAATGTTATGAAACAAAAATCATTCCATAAAGGGATCTATCAGTTAGTGCAAGAAGGAGCCATCCAATTGTATAAAACGTATCTCAGTGATGAATACATTATTGGAGCGGTTGGACAGCTGCAATTCGAAGTATTTCAATATCGAATGCTGAACGAGTACAATGCAGAGGTGATCATGTCGCCAATGGGACATAAGATTGCTCGTTGGATCGATCCTAAAGATTTGGATGAAAAGATGAGTTCAAGTCGCAACATCTTAGCCAAAGACCGTTTCGACCAGCCATTGTTCTTGTTTGAGAACCAATTCGCGATGCGTTGGTTCGCCGACAAATATCCAGATGTCGAATTGAAAAGTTTGATGTGAAAACACTGCTAGTACTTGTGACGGCTAGTGTTCTCAAATGATGGGAGCGAGAAATGAGTTGGTTCTTGTCTAAAAAAACATTCTTATCGTTTTTGATAAGAATGTTTTTTTGTTTTGTATCAGTAAAAAATGGCTCTTTGTCAATAAGGACTGATGGGTTGTACAAAATCAAATCTGGGTCAGAATGAACCTCATTCTGGCTCAGATTTTTTGTTATCTTACATTGATTAATTG
>NZ_JBDGBK010000006.1:0-61438 GCF_040910045.1 Enterococcus sp. RTP21361st1_A6_RTP21361_211029
CGGTTATGTCGGACGTGACGTGGAATCAATGATTCGGGATCTTGTGGAAAATGCCATCCAGATCGTAAAAAAAGAGCAATACAAAAACGTTCGGCTGCAGGCAGAAAAGAAAGCCAATCGTCGACTGGTTAAAGTACTGGTACCTGGAATCAAAAAAGAGCAAAAGAAATCCACGAATCCATATGAACAAATGATGAATATGTTCAATCCTGGTCAGCAGGCAGAAGAACCAAAAGAAGAACTGACGGACGAAATCCGCAGCAACCGTCAAGCCATTTATGAGCAATTAGAAAAAGGCTTATTGGACAATCGTGAAGTAACGATCCAGGTGGATGAACCAAAAACACAGTCACCAATGATGAACAATGGATTGGAACAAATGGGGATCGATTTGAATGAAACATTAGGTGCATTGAAACCGCAAAAGAAAATCGAACGGACAGTAACGGTAAAAGAAGCTCGAGAATTATTGATCCAAGAGGAATCTTCAAAATTAGTGAATGATGCGGATATCCATAGTGCGGCATTGCGTTTAGCCGAATCTAGCGGGATCATCTTCCTTGATGAAATCGATAAGATCACATCAAAATCGCAACAATCAGGCGAAGTTTCTCGTGAAGGTGTGCAACGGGATATTTTACCGATCGTGGAAGGGTCACAAGTCAACACGAAATATGGCCCTTTACAAACCGACCATATCCTATTCATTGCTTCAGGTGCCTTTCATTTGTCAAAACCAAGTGATTTGATCCCTGAATTACAAGGACGCTTCCCGATTCGTGTAGAACTTGATGATTTAACGAAAGAAGACTTTGTCAAGATCCTGACGGAGCCAAACAATGCTTTGATCAAGCAGTATATTGCCTTGTTGGGAACAGAGAATGTGACAGTCACTTTTACGCTGGAAGCAATCCAAAAAATTGCGGAAATTGCCTTTCAAGTGAATCGCGATACAGATAACATTGGCGCCCGTCGCTTACACACAATTCTAGAAAAGTTACTTGAAGACTTATTGTTTGAAGCATCCGACATGCAAATGGGAGAAATCACTATTACAGAAGCGTACGTTGAAGACAAACTTGCTTCTATTGCCAAAGATGAAGACCTAAGCCGGTATATTTTATAAAGGGAGAGAACCAATGAAAACACTTTTAGAAAAGACACGTCAAATCAATGAATTACTGCAACAAAAAAATACCTTCAATCTGGCATCTGATTTGCCTTATGATAAAATGGCGGTTATTTTAGGTGACATACTCGATAGCAATGCTTATATTATCAGTAGTGACGGTAGTGTGTTGGGATTCGTTGAGACGCATGATGTCAACAATGAACGTATCAAAAAGATGTTTGTAGAAAAACAGTTTCCTAAAAATTATACAAGTTTAGTAGATAATTTATCTTCGACAGAAGCAAATGTTCCCATCAGCAACGATATGACTGCTTTTCCTATTGAGATGCGGGAGTTATATCCGAATGGTTTAACAACAATCGTGCCCATTTATGGTGCAGGCGAACGGTTGGGCACGATCATTTTGTCTCGGATCGAAAAAACGTTCGATGACGATGATCTAGTCTTAGCAGAATACAGTGCAACTGTAGTTGGCATGCAGTTTCTTTATCAAAAATCCCGCAATATCGAAGAAGACGTTCGTAGTGCGACTGCCGTACAAATGGCGATCAATACACTGTCATACAGCGAATTGAAAGCTGTCCAAGCGATTTTTGAAGCATTAGAAGGGGATGAAGGACGTTTGACCGCTTCTAGTATTGCGGATCGAATCGGTATTACACGTTCTGTTATTGTAAATGCATTGCGCAAACTGGAATCAGCAGGTATTATTGAGTCACGTTCCTTGGGAATGAAAGGAACTTATTTAAAAGTGTTGAATAGTCGTTTCAAAGAGGAATTGAACAAACATCAATATTAGGAGATGGCGATATGACAGTTACGATCAGCGCAGGGCATTTGCAGGCAACAATTGCCGAAAAAGGAGCCGAACTGCAAAGTTTGATTGATGTGAATACCAACTTAGAATATATTTGGCAAGCTGATCCTGCACATTGGGGAAAGCATGCACCAATCTTATTTCCGATAGTGGGTGCGTTGAAGGACAATCAATACCGCTACAAAGGTGAAACGTATCATCTGCCACGGCATGGTTTTGCTCGAGACATGATGTTTGAAGTCGTGGAGCACAAAGTAGATTATGTTCGTTTACTACTAGCTAGCAGTGAGGAGACAAAGAGCAACTATCCCTTTGATTTTCAGTTGTTTGTTAGTTACGAATTAGGTGGAGACGGTCTTGTAGTCAAGTATCAAGTCGTAAATGATAGTCAGGAAGACATGTTCTTCTCTATCGGTGGTCATCCTGCATTCAATGTACCGTTAGGAGAGGATAATGTATTTGAAGATTTTTATCTCACATTCTCACCTAAGAAATCTCGTGTAAAATTGCCGTTGGTAGGCAATTATATCGATCTGGAGCAGCGGACATTGGGACAAACGAACACTGATCTACGGTTGACTCATGAGATGTTTAAGAACGATGCCTTGATTTATGAAACGAAAGGGTTGAATTCATTTTCGATCCGCAGTGAAAAATCTCCTCACAGTGTGACATTGAGCTATAATAATATGCCTTACGTTGGCTTTTGGACGACTTATCCAGTAGAATCTCCTTTTTTATGTATTGAGCCATGGGTAGGTATTGCAGATACCTTAGAGACTAGTGGCGAACTACATGAAAAAACAGGAATCCAATGCTTGGCAGCCAACGAGCAATTTGAAACGAAATATTCGATCACAGTTAAGTAAGCCTATGTGAATAAGAAAAAAAGAAGCTGGGACGAAAGTCATGAATGACTTTTCCCAGCTTCTCCTATTCTTTTTTATTAAGACCAAAAGAGATACGGCTCTCTGTGCCGTCTTTGATCCGCTTGATATTTTCACGATGACGGATAAAAATAAAACAGGTGACACCAATTGCGATACACGTCAATAACCAATTTTGTTTTGGTAAAATCATTGGTGCGACATAAGGCAATAGGATTGTCGACAAAGTGATCAAGCAGGCTGCAATCATACTTGTCAGGCTGACCATGCTGGTTATGAACAAACAAATCACAAAAATAAGCGCTGAATAAATGAAGAAAATTGGATTGTAGCCTAAAAGCATGCCTGCGCTGGTCGCCACCGCTTTCCCTCCTTTGAACTTGGCAAAAATTGGAAACGTGTGACCTAGAATAGCACAAACACCAAACCAAAGAGGATTGATTGTTGTGACTGAAAAGATCGCCGGCAAACAAGTAGCCAAGGTACCTTTCAGAATATCCATCAATAAAACAATGACGCCAGCTGATTTGCCAAGAACACGAAAGGTATTCGTAGTTCCTGTATTCCCGCTGCCAAATTGGCGAATGTCTTTTTTGAAGAATAGCTGACCGATCCAGACACCAGAGGGAATCGAACCGAGCAAATAAGCAATAAATAGTAACAGAATCGTCTTCATGATAACCCACTTTCCTTGAAAGTCTAGAGCAATTTTAGCATGAAACCGTCGCAGCAACAATAAGAAAATACTGAAGCTATGGATAAACGAGCAATGATAGATGGATCATCCAAAAGCTAAAAGTGACTTTGCCTTGTCGAACGGTAGGAAAAAGGATAAGATAGTTTAGAAAAATGTTCGCTTGAAAAAAGCCGATTTTATGTTAAGATTTTTTTTGCGAATCATTCATGTTGGGTTTCCGCGGAAACCCACTTAATTTAGTTAAAGGAGCGGTGGCTTTGGCAAAGAAAACCACAGAGTATAATGATGCCTCGATACAAGTCCTAGAAGGCTTGGAGGCAGTGAGAAAGCGACCTGGTATGTATATCGGATCGACTGACGGCCGAGGCTTGCACCATTTGGTCTACGAAATCGTTGATAATGCGGTCGACGAAGCACTATCAGGATTCGGGAATGAAATTGATGTCACTATCCACAAAGACAATAGTATCAGTGTGCGAGACAATGGTCGTGGAATGCCGGTGGGAATGCATGCTTCAGGAATCCCAACAGTCGAAGTCATCTTTACTGTACTGCATGCTGGCGGCAAATTTGGCCAAGGGGGCTATAAGACATCAGGTGGACTCCACGGAGTGGGTGCCAGTGTCGTAAATGCGCTATCAAGCTGGCTAGAAGTTTCTATCGTACGAGATGGTATCGAATACCAAGAGAAATTCAAAGATGGTGGCAAACCTGACGGTACATTGAAAAAAATCGGAAAGACGCGGAAAGCAACTGGAACAACCGTACGTTTCAAGCCGGATGACACGATTTTTACAACAACGAAATTTTCTTATGACACGTTAGCAGAACGATTGCGAGAATCAGCTTTCTTATTAAGAGGAGTGAAAATCACCCTAACAGATGAGCGGGCTGAATTGCAGCAAGAGGTCTTTTTATTTGAAGAAGGAATCAAAGAGTTTGTTGATTATTTAAACGAAGAAAAAGATACATTAACGCCTGTTGTGTATTTTTCTGGCACAAAAGAAGCAATCGAAGTGGAAGTTGCTTTCCAATATAATGATGGGTATTCCGAAAATGTCCTATCATTTGTAAATAACGTGCGTACGAAAGACGGCGGTACCCATGAAGTGGGAATGAAGATCTCTATGACTAAAGCTTTCAATGAATATGCTCGAAAGGTCGGCCTGCTGAAAGAAAAGGACAAAAATCTGGAAGGCAGTGATTTTCGGGAAGGTTTAGCGGCAGTTCTGTCGATTCGGGTACCAGAGAATCTGCTTCAATTTGAAGGTCAAACAAAAGAAAAACTAGGAACGCCGATCGCACGAAATGCGGTAGACAATGTGATTGGTGAACAACTGGGTTATTACTTGCAAGAAAATAGCGAGATGAGCCAAATGCTTGTCCGTAAAGCCATCAAGGCTCGGGAAGCGCGGGAAGCTGCTCGGAAAGCACGAGAAGAAAGCCGCAGTGGGAAAAAACGCAAAAAGGGCGAATCGTTGTTATCTGGAAAATTGACACCAGCCCAGTCTCGTAATCCGAAAAAAAATGAGTTGTACTTAGTCGAAGGAGACTCGGCTGGTGGATCAGCCAAACAAGGCCGAGACCGTAAGTTTCAAGCAATTCTTCCGTTACGTGGAAAAGTCATCAATACCGAGAAAGCCAAAATGCAAGACATTTTGAAAAATGAAGAAATCAATACTATGATCTACACGATCGGCGCAGGTGTTGGTCCAGAATTTTCGATCGAAGACTGCAATTATGACAAAGTGATCATCATGACCGATGCAGATACAGATGGTGCTCATATCCAAGTCTTGTTGCTGACCTTCTTTTATCGCTATATGAAACCATTGATCGAAGCTGGCAAAGTTTATATTGCATTGCCGCCTTTGTACAAAGTTTCAAAAGGCCTAGGCAAAAAAGCCGTAGTTGAATATGCCTGGACAGATGACGAATTAAACGCGGTGACCAAAAAAATTGGTAAAGGCTATATGCTGCAACGGTACAAAGGGTTAGGTGAGATGAATGCAGATCAACTTTGGGAGACAACGATGGACCCAGAAACAAGAACATTGATCCGTGTTCGAATCGATGATGCGGCACAAGCGGAACGACGGGTTACTACATTGATGGGTGATAAAGTAGAACCGCGGCGGAAGTGGATCGAAAGCCATGTCCAATTCAGCTTGGAAGAAGACGGCAGTATTTTAGAGAAAAAAGAAGAGACGATCCCTGGATTGGTCGAAGAAAAATTACAAGAAGCTGAGCAAATTTCAGCAATCAGCTTGTCTGAGGATTAGGAGGGGATCTCTTGGAACATAAAAACAATATACAAGAATTAACATTAGAAGAAGTGATGGGGGACCGTTTCGGCAGATACTCTAAATATATTATCCAAGAACGGGCATTACCGGATATTCGAGATGGCCTAAAGCCCGTTCAGCGACGAATTTTGTTTGCCATGAATCAAGATGGAAATACTTATGACAAAGGATTTCGTAAGTCCGCAAAATCTGTAGGGAATATCATGGGGAATTTTCATCCCCATGGAGATTCCAGTATTTATGAAGCCATGGTCCGTATGAGTCAAGACTGGAAATTAAGACAAATCCTGATCGAAATGCACGGGAATAACGGGAGTATGGATGGTGATCCGCCAGCAGCTATGCGTTATACAGAAGCCCGTTTGTCTGAATTAAGCGGAGAATTATTGAAGGATATTGAAAAAGATACCGTTGAGTTAGTTTGGAATTTTGACGATACCGAAAAGGAACCAACTGTTTTGCCAGCAAAATATCCCAATCTGCTGGTCAACGGGTCGACAGGGATCTCTGCCGGTTATGCAACTGAAATTCCCACACACAATTTAAGTGAAGTCATTGACGGAACGATTTATTTGATTGATCACCCGAACGCCTCATTGGATAAATTGATGGAATTCATTCCAGGTCCAGATTTCCCAACTGGCGGCATCTTACAAGGAAAAGAAGAAATCAAGAAGGCATATGAAACAGGTCGTGGGAAAGTGATCTTACGTTCAAAGACTAGAATCGAAGATATCAAAGGCGGCAAACAGCAAATTGTCATCAATGAGATTCCTTACGAAGTCAATAAAGCGAATCTGGTCAAAAAAATGGATGAGATTCGTTTAAACAAAAAAATCGATGGGATTGCCGAGGTCCGGGACGAAACGGACCGTACCGGTTTGCAAATTGTGGTTGAGCTGAAAAAAGATGCCAATGCTCAAGGAATTTTGAACTATCTATTTAAAAATACGGAACTGCAAATCAACTACAATTTCAACATGGTAGCCATCGATGAAATGCGGCCGCAGCAAGTCGGGTTGAAACATATCTTAGAAAGTTATGTGAAACACCGTCGGGAAGTCATTGCTAAGCGGAGCCGCTATGAGCTGAAGAAAGCGCAGAAACGTCAGCACATCGTTGATGGGTTGATGAAGGCTCTTTCGATCCTCGATGAAGTGATCGCGACAATCCGCAGCAGTAAAGACAAAAAAGATGCAAAAAATAATCTGGTCGTTCAGCATGGGTTTACAGAAGAACAGGCAGAAGCCATTGTAACATTGCAATTGTATCGCTTGACTAATACAGATATCACGCAATTACAGGCAGAAGCCCAAGAATTAGCTGAAACGATTCGCGAATTGACGAAAATTTTGAATGAAGAAACGGAATTATTAAAAGTCATCAAAAAAGAGCTAAGAGAAATCAAGAAGAAATACCACTCTGATCGGATGACCGAGATTGAAGCAGAGATCCAAGAAATCAAAATCGAGACCCAAGTACTTGTCGCCCAAGAAGATGTTGTGGTAACTGTTACGACAGATGGCTATGTCAAACGCAGCAGCTTGCGGTCTTATGGCGCTTCTAAGCCAGAAGAGTTAGGCATGAAAGAAGGCGATGCACTGCTTTATAGCGGGCAAGCAAGCACATTGGATCATTTGTTGCTGGTGACCAATAAAGGGAACGTCATTTATCGCCCCATTCATGAGTTGCCGGATCTCAAATGGAAAGATCTAGGGGAACATATTTCGCAAACGGTAATGAATCTAGCGACCGAAGAAACCATTTTAGCTGTATTCACCTATCAAGAACTTGATCCGCAAAAGAATTTCGTGCTGATTAGCAAAAACGGTATGATTAAACAAACAAGAATGACAGAATTTGAACCTTGGCGTACGTACAAGAGTCGGCCATTGACTATGATGAAACTAAAAGATGAGGCCGATGAACTTGTCAACGTGTATTTAGCGGATCAAAATGAGCCGTTGGATGTCTTTCTAGTTAGTTATCGTGCTTTTGGCCTACGCTATCCATTAGCCGAAGTGCCTGTTGTAGGACCAAAAGCTGCTGGAGTCAAAGCGATGAATCTTAAAGAAGATGATCAGATCGTCAATGGATTATTGGTTTACTCGGAAGGAGATACGCCTGTAATCATGGTCACTCAGCGAGGGGCGGTCAAACGAATGCTGGCTCAAGAAATCAGTCAGTTAGGACGAGCGAAACGAGGACTGATGGTTCTCAGAGAGTTAAAGAAAAATCCTCATCGGATTGTTTATATGGGAAGCGGTGAAAACCAATCCCTGATTTTGACTACTCAAAAGGGGCAAATGATCGAGATCGAGACGAATCAAATCCCAATCAATGACCGGACATCGAATGGGTCCTTTGTTACCGATGAAAAATCCGGCGGCTTGATCCATGAAGTTGCTCGAGTGATTGATCCTGCGATTCAAGAAGATTCTGTACTATAAGTTAAATGTAAAACACGCATCTGTACCAATACAGACGCGTGTTTTTTTCTATATAATTAATTTTTCACATTTTCAAAAAATGGACTTTAATAAAAAATTCACATTTAAAAAACGTTGATTTAAAAGCTGTTTCGTTGCGTTTTATGTTTTAATAGCTAATTTTGTTAAAAATAATTCTTGTAAATGCTTGCAATGCAAACGCTTTGTGTTATACTATTCACGTAAAGCTGTTACACTTAGTGAACAGAAAATTTAAGGAGGTCCATCAAATGGAACAATGGAATGGATTTAAAGGAAAAACTTGGAAAGAAGAAGTTAACGTACGCGACTTCATCCAAGAAAACTACACACCTTATGACGGAACAGACGAATTTTTAGCTGGCCCAACTGAAGCAACTACAAAGCTTTGGGATCAAGTTATGGACTTGAACAAGCAAGAACGTGACGCTGGCGGCGTTTTAGACATGGATACTAAAATCGTTTCAACGATTACTTCTCACGGCCCGGGCTATTTGAACAAAGAGTTAGAAACAGTTGTCGGGTTCCAAACAGACAAACCTTTCAAACGCAGCTTGCAACCGTTCGGCGGTATCCGAATGTCAGAACAATCAGCAGAATCTTATGGGTATGAAATTGATTCTGAAGTTTCTCACATCTTCCGTGACTACCGTAAAACACACAACCAAGGTGTATTTGATGCGTACACTCCTGAAATCAGAGCTGCACGCCGTTCTGGTGTTATCACTGGACTTCCTGATGCTTATGGTCGTGGTCGTATCATCGGTGACTACCGTCGCGTAGCATTGTATGGTGTGGATTACTTGATCAAAGAAAAACAACAAGACTTGTTGTATTGCGGCAATGGCACGATGTCAGACGATATCATTCGCCAACGTGAAGAATTAAGTGAACAAATTCGCGCATTAAGCGAATTGAAAGAACTTGGTACAATCTACGGGTTTGATATTTCTCAACCTGCACAAACTGCAAGAGAAGCATTCCAATGGTTATATTTAGGCTATCTAGCAGCCATCAAAGAACAAAACGGAGCAGCAATGTCTCTAGGACGTACGTCAACTTTCTTGGATATCTATGTAGAACGCGACCTTAAAAATGGCGTGATCACAGAAGAAGAAGCACAAGAAATCGTTGACCATTTCGTAATGAAACTTCGTCTAGTGAAATTTGCTCGTACACCTGAATACAATGCATTATTCTCTGGTGACCCAACATGGGTTACAGAATCAATCGCCGGGATGGGTGAAGACGGACGCCACATGGTAACTAAAAACAGCTTCCGTTTCTTGCACACACTAGCAAACTTGGGACCAGCTCCAGAACCAAACTTGACTGTTTTGTGGTCAACACGCTTGCCACACAACTTCAAAACATTCTGTGCGAAAATGTCTATCCAAACATCAGCAATCCAATATGAAAACGATGATGTAATGCGTGGACATTGGGGCGATGACTATGGAATCGCATGTTGTGTATCTGCTATGCGCATTGGTAAACAAATGCAATTCTTCGGTGCTCGTGCGAACTTGGCGAAAACGTTGTTGTATGCAATCAATGGTGGGGTCGACGAAAAATCAAAAGCGCAAGTGGGACCTAAATTCCAACCAATCACTTCAGAATATCTTGATTACAATGAAGTAATGGAAAAATATGACACAATGATGGACTGGATTTGTGATTTGTATGTCAATACATTGAACATTATCCACTACATGCATGATAAATATTCTTATGAACGAATTGAAATGGCCTTACAAGATACAGATATCTTGCGTACGATGGCTACTGGTATCGCAGGATTCTCTGTAGCAGTTGACTCATTATCTGCTATCAAATATGCGAAAGTCCGCACAATTCGTGACGAAAACGGCATCGTTGAAGATTACGAAATCGAAGGCGACTATCCTAAATATGGAAACAACGATGATCGCGTAGACGATATTGCTGTTAACCTATTGAAAACTTTCATGAAGAAAGTAAAACGCACAAAAACTTACCGTAACTCAAAACATACAACATCGATCTTAACGATCACTTCAAACGTCGTTTATGGTAAGAAAACAGGGAACACTCCTGACGGACGCCGCGCTGGTGCGCCATTTGCCCCAGGTGCGAACCCAATGCACGG
Source organism: Enterococcus sp. RTP21361st1_A6_RTP21361_211029 (assembly GCF_040910045.1). NCBI lineage: Bacteria > Bacillati > Bacillota > Bacilli > Lactobacillales > Enterococcaceae > Enterococcus > Enterococcus sp. RTP21361st1_A6_RTP21361_211029. The sequence continues at coordinate 10,436 of NZ_JBDGBK010000006.1, forward strand.
CCGCGATACACACGGTGCGTTGGCTAGTCTTTCATCTGTTGCGAAATTGCCATATGACTATTCATTAGATGGTATTTCAAATACATTCTCAATCGTACCTAAAGCATTAGGACGTGACGACGAAACACAGCAAGAAAACCTAGCAACTATGTTGGATGGTTATGCAGCAAAAGGTGGTCACCACTTGAATATCAACGTATTCAACCGCGACACATTGCTTGATGCACAAGCGCATCCAGAAAAATACCCACAATTAACAATTCGTGTATCAGGTTATGCAGTTAACTTCATCAAGTTGACAAAAGAACAACAAGATGACGTTATCGCTCGTACCATGCACGAAGCAATGTAATAGCACAAAAAAGGCGGCGGATGGAACATTCCGCCGCTATTGTTATGAATCACTGCGACTGCGAAGCAGAGCAGATGATGAATAATACTAGGGGAACGAAGAGACCGTAGTAATCAAAGTCCGAAGGGAATCACTGCGACTGCGAAGCAGAGCAGATGATGACAAGCGTAGTTTGTTCATCAAACTATTGCCTCACTGCGAGTATGGGCGAGGAATCAATGGAATAAAACGATGCAACTTTATTTTTAGTTTCTTCAAGAAAGGAAGAGCAACATGTCAGTAACAGGACATATTCATTCAACAGAAAGTTTCGGATCAGTGGACGGACCAGGTATTCGCTTTATTGTCTTTATGCAAGGATGCCGGATGCGTTGTGAGTTTTGTCATAATCCAGATACTTGGAAAATCGGTGCCGGTATCGAACGGACGACAGATGACGTACTGGAAGAAGCACTCAAATATCGAGAATTTTGGGGAGAAAAAGGTGGGCTGACTGTGAGTGGCGGAGAACCATTGCTTCAGTTGGACTTCTTGATCGATCTTTTCCGGAAAGCCAAAGCTGCAGGGGTGAACACCACCTTAGATACGTGCGGAAAACCTTTTACTCGGGAAGAACCTTTTTTTAGCAAATTTCAAGAGTTGATGACTGTCACTGATTTGCTATTATTTGATATCAAGCATATTGATAATGATGCTCATAAGAAGCTGACCACACAATCCAACGACAACATCTTAGAAATGGCAAAATACCTTTCAGAAATCAATAAGCCAGTCTGGATCCGTCACGTGCTGGTGCCATTCAGAAGTGATTATGATGAGTTTTTGATCCGTTTAGATGCGTTTATCAAGACGTTGAATAATGTAGATAAAGTAGAGATTTTACCTTATCACACAATGGGTAAATATAAATGGGATGAATTAGGGCTGAAGTATCCACTGGAAGGAATTGAGCCGCCAACACAAGATCGCGTGAAAAATGCAAAAGAGTTGCTTCATGTCGATGACTATAAAGGTTATCTTACCCGTTAACAAGCGTAGAGAAGATAACTATTGATTCTTTCCTATTTTTTGCTATCATTAGAAAGTGGAAAATGAATGAATTAGGAGCGATCATTATGTCGAAAATATTAGTATTTGGACACCAAAATCCTGATACAGATGCTATTGGAGCAGCAATTGCTTTTGCGCACTTGCAAAAGGAATTAGGAAAAGATACCGAAGCAGTTGCTCTTGGAACACCAAACGAAGAAACGCAATTTGCTTTGTCTCATTTTGAACTTGAAGCCCCGCGTGTGATTGAGCAGATTGAGGCTGGTTCAGAAGTGATGCTTGTGGATCATAATGAGTTTCAGCAAAGTGCAGAAGGGATAGCAGAAGCTGCCATTTTAGCTGTAGTTGACCATCATCGTATCGCCAATTTTGAAACTGCAAACCCTCTCTACTACCGTGCAGAACCGGTTGGCTGTACGAGTACGATCGTGTTGAAATTATACCGTGAGGCAAATGTAGAGATTCCAGCAGCTATTGCCGGAATCATGTTGTCAGCGATCGTTTCAGATACATTGTTGTTCAAGTCACCTACATGTACTGAGGAAGATATCGCCGCTGCAAAAGAGTTAGCAGCAATTGCTAATGTGGATCTAGAGGCGTATGGCCTGGATATGCTGAAAGCTGGAACAAATTTAACAACTAAAACAGCTGCTGAATTGTTGGATCTAGATGCAAAAAGTTTTCCGATGGGTGGAAAAAGCATTCGTATCGGTCAAGTAAATACAGTGGATTTGAATGAAGTGTTTAGCCGCCAAGAAGAGCTAGAAACAGCAATGAAGGCCGAAAATCAGGCAAAAGGTTATGACTTGTACCTACTAGTCGTTACTGATATTTTGAACAGCAATTCTGAATTGCTAGTGATTGGAGAGCCAACTGCACCGGTTGAAGCGGCGTTTAACGTTGTCTTGACAGCAAATCGCGCATTCTTACCGGGGGTTGTTTCTCGTAAAAAACAAGTTGTGCCGCAATTAACTGAAAGCTTTAATAACTAATAGCTGACAGGATAATACGGGCAAAAAAGATGAACATTTGAATTGGTCGGACAATCAGCAACTGCAGTCCTTTCACTGTAATAATGAAAGGTTTTTGGCTAGCAGGGGAGCTTAAGATTGTCCGGCTATTTTTGAATGAGAGACGGCCCTCCTAGTGGGAATGGAAAGAGAGCGAAAGACATGGAATTTTTTTATAGTAGTCATTATCAAGGGATTCAGAAAATTATTGATTCAGAGTTGTTCTCAAAACTGATTCTTTTCTTGAAAAAACAACAAAAACCACCAATCTTAAGAGAATTAAAACAAAATTTTCCAGAGAAAAATTTTGAAAAAATACTTGATCAGTTGATCGATGCTGGGATCATTACCCGAAAGGATCGTCGCTATCAAGTGGCATTTCCTATCTATTCCACAAAAGATCAGCAGAAGAGTCGTGAGCGTTGGCAACAACCTAATACGATAATTTTAGAAGAGTTGGCGTTCATTTTACAAGCGGACATCATGAGTGATCAGCGCTTTTTCTATGCTTGTGAAGAAGGTGTGGTACAAGCATTCATTTATCGGCTAATCCATGAGTCTTTTCAGCTTATTTCTTTTTCCAAAGAAAAATGGCCAGCAACGATTCCCGCTTTTTTTGCAGCAAATCGACAACAACTGTCATTGCCAATTTATCAGGAGCTGTTGCATTTGCTAGGGGATGTTGATGAGGCCTATTACTTAGATCAAATCAGTGTCATCTTTGAACGGGTGGCAAAACAGCGAAAAATCCGGCCAAGTATTTTTCTCACATCACTCATAGAAGGAAATATTCTTCAGTCAGAACAGCGTTTTGATCTTCCTATTGTTGAGGCTGCATTTCTCACTGAGCAGAATGGGTCATTGATGAAAGGATTGTCCGAATTTGATCGGCGTACATTATTAGCAGATTATCTTGGAAAAACATCTAATCCACAAACAATTCTCATTACGGAAATGATAAAATTTTAATAAATGTTTAGAAATAGAAAAGATAAAAAAGAAAGAATTCGTTAAAACCCTCTTTGGGATAACGTTTTCTTTCTTTTTTTGCATTTTTTATTATTTGAAAATGATTAGAAAATAACGAGCGTATTAATTGATTGTTCTCATTTGAGGTGGTATGATAACTTTAGAATTTTGAAAGAGGGCGTAAAAATTGGAAGGAATCAAAGCATTTCATACAGAAGTGATTGAAGAAACAAGAAGCAAAGCAGAGATGATCACTTTTGTTTCGATGGCGGAAATTGAGCATGCACGAAAAGAACTTTGCGAAGCCGGTATTCAAGAAAGCCGCTTTTCTGATGGAGAATTAATTTTTGCACTTAAACAAAAAAATGAATGTCATGCAAATACAATCGTACCAATCGTGATCGACTGGTTGTTAATGAAAAACTATTTATTGACTCCGGCCCAAGCTGTTCGTTTTTTGACGAATAAATTAGGACAGACAGAATCAGTATCTTTGAAAGCATTAGGAGATCTTGAGTTTGACGGGGATGGAAAATACTTTTTGATTGCCTGTCGATCAATGAATAAGCAATATAAAAAAGTGTATAAAGTATATACAGATGGACAAGTGAAAGAACTTTGGCGGGCATGATCCTTTTTAGGATCGAGAGAAAGGTCATGCCTGTCTCTGAATGGATTAATCAAAGGTTGTGAGTCTCAGGTGAAATCAAATCAAAGAATCGTCTTTGCAAGTAGCCATGTGTTTATTTTTATTCTTAGTATGGTGTCGGCACTTTTATTTATTTTAAAAGTTCCTAACACATTTAATGCAAATCAAATTTTTTCAGAGAATATACATTTTTCAGACACAGTCTTTGATGTGGTCACAAGGCTTTTTTTATTGGGCATCTGTAGTTTATATACAACAGTTGCCAGCTTTTGGTCTTTTCGTTCTTGGCCTTATCTTTCAGCCGGAATTGGGATCGCTGCGGTCATAACGGCTTTCCAGATGAAAGTTCAATTCCATCCATTTTTGTTTGCTTTATTTTTGATCGTCGGTTTGTTTCAAGTAAGTGTCGCTTCTTATGTCGCTTTTGTTTCCAAAAAAAGAAGCAGCACTGAAACAGGTTGAACCAATCGTGTTCAAGCTGTTTTTTTTCTGCCTTAAATCTTTTGATTATAAGCAGAGGATCGAAATACAACGAATCAGGAATAGGAATTGTTCTATTCCGGCAATCGCCAAGGCTTTTACGTTACGAGATCTTTAATTTATGCTATTCTACATATAGGAGCAGCAATGCTAAATTAAAGCCATCTGCCCTGAACTATTTTCCCAGTGATCTTCCTAATATTCTGTTTTTAGATGGAAGGTTGATTGGCTGAAAAAATAGGGTTGATTTAAGAGGAGGTTTGACATACGAGTGGAAAATGAGCAAATGATTACAGCAGAGAAGCAGTTTACGACCGGTGAAAATTTTTATTCACAGCATCTTTTAGGTGCACATCGTATGAAAGCAGGCTATGTTTTTCGTGTCTGGGCGCCAAATGCGCAAAATGTCTGGCTAGTAGGTGACTTCAATCAATGGGATGACTCTTTGCCGATGACGAAACGCTCCGAATCGGGGATTTGGGAAATTACCACCAATCAGCCTCAAGAAGGACAGCATTATAAATTCAAGGTCAAGCAAGCCGACGGCCGTGAAATCATGAAAATTGATCCATATGCAATTTATTTCGAAGAACGTCCTGGAACGGCTGCTGTCTTGTACACCGTGCCGGCAAAAAAATGGCGTGATGGTTTGTGGCAAGGCCGCAAAAAGCGTCAAAATCAATTTAAACGACCACTTAATATTTATGAAGTCCATGCAAGTTCTTGGAAACACCACGCAGATGGAACCCCTTATCGTTTTTCTGAATTAAAAGATGAACTCATTCCTTACCTCAAACAAATGGGCTACACCCATATTGAATTTATGCCATTGATGGAACATCCATTAGGCACATCGTGGGGTTATCAATTGATTGGCTATTTTGCGCTCAGCGCTTATTACGGCACACCAGAAGAATTTCAAGATTTTGTTGAAGCCTGTCACTTGGAAAATATCGGTGTCCTAGTTGACTGGGTGCCGGGCCATTTTTGTGTCAATGATGATTGTTTGGCTTACTATGATGGAACGCCGACATTTGAATATCAAGATGCCGATCGTGCAAAAAATGTTCGTTGGGGAGCAATCAATTTTGATTTAGGCAAACCACAAGTACAAAGTTTCTTGCTATCCAGTGCCCTTTTTTGGATCGAATTTTATCACATCGATGGGATTCGCGTGGATGCGGTTTCGAACATGATCTATCGAGACTACGACCAGGGTGTTTGGCAACCAAATCATGAGGGGGGCAATCGAAATTATGAAGGTTATTACTTCTTGCAGAAACTAAATGCAGTCGTGAAACTGGCGCATCCAGAAGTGATGATGATCGCTGAGGAAAGTACCTCAGAAACGAAAGTTACAGGCCTGATTGAAGAAGGGGCTCTTGGATTTGATTACAAATGGAATCTGGGCTGGATGAACGATGTCCTGCGTTTTTACCAAATGGATCCAATCTTCCGTAAGGATCATTTGAGTTTGTTGTCGTTCTCATTCATGTACCGCATGAATGAGAACTATATATTACCCCTTTCCCATGACGAAGTCGTCCATGGCAAACGTAGCTTAATGCACAAAATGTGGGGAGATCGTTACAAGCAATTTTCACAATTAAGAAATTTGTATACCTACATGATGACCCATCCAGGGAAGAAACTGCTGTTTATGGGCAGTGAGTGGGGACAATTTTTGGAATGGAAATATGATCACGGGCTTGAATGGGTTGATTTATCAGATGAACTAAATCAGCGTATGCAGCAATTTACAAAGACACTAAATGAACTGTATAAACAGGAGCGCTCATTGTGGGAAATCGAAGATAAAGAAGAATCGCTGGTAGTCATTGATGCTGATAACTTAGCGGAAACAACATTGACCTATTTGCGACAAGGTAAAACCAAAAAAGATTTCGTGATCGTTGTATTGAATTTGACACCTGTTGAACGCCACGATTTCGCCATTGGCGTTCCGTATGAAGGGACCTACCGTGAAGTATTGAATACCGAACGCGATAGTTTTGGCGGGACTTGGACCCAGAATAATCAAGACCAACAAACAGAAGCGATTCCATTCAAAGAATATCCTTATCAAATCAAAACAATTTTGCCAGCACTTGGGGCATTGATTATAAAACCAGAAAAGATTCAAATCAAACGCAGGAAAAAATGAAAGGGGGGAGGAGCTGGCTCGAAAGTCCAATCGAAGTGACAACGTGAAAGGTGATATCGAAAAGAAGGCTTTTTGAAAGAAAAGCATTCATATCGAAAATAACACCGGCATCGTGAAAGAGATTGGCTTTTTAGCGGCTCAAGAAAATGAAAACAGAGATGTTAGCGATGATCCTCGCAGGAGGACAAGGCACACGTTTAGGGAAGTTGACCAAAAATATTGCGAAACCTGCAGTACCTTTTGGTGGTCGGTATCGTATTATCGATTTTACATTAAGTAATTGTGTCAATTCAGGGATTAAGAATGTTGGTGTGGTGACACAGTATCAACCTTTGGCACTGAACAGTCACATTGGAAACGGATCAAGTTGGGGGTTAGATGGTATCAATACCGGAGTGACGATTTTACAACCCTACTCAAATTCTGAAGGTGGAAAATGGTTTGAGGGAACAGCCCATGCGATCTATCAAAACATTGCCTACATTGATGAAATGGACCCTCAATATGTATTAGTATTATCCGGTGACCATATCTACAAGATGGATTACGAAGAAATGCTGGAAAAACACAAAGAAAACGATGCGTCTCTTACTGTTGCAGTGCTAGAAGTGCCAATGAAAGACGCTTCCCGCTTTGGTATCATGAACACAGATAAAAATGACCGGATCATTGAATTTGATGAAAAACCAGCAGAGCCAAAAAGTAACTTAGCTTCAATGGGAATCTATATCTTTGACTGGGCTCGCTTACGCAGCGTACTGTTAAGCAATTATACAAAAGACGGCGAAATGGTCGACTTTGGGAAACACGTGATTCCATCTTACTTGGAAAGTGGCGACAATGTATTTGCTTATCGTTTTTCAGGCTATTGGAAAGACGTGGGTACCATTGATTCTCTTTGGGAAGCTAATATGGAATTTATCGATCCACAGATGGAACTGGGAATCCGTGATAAAAATTGGCAAGTCTTCTCAAAAAATCCGATTGCTCCTCCTCATTTCATTACAGAAACAGGTTCTGCAAAAAATTCGTTGATCATGGATGGTTGCTATGTTGCTGGAGATATTGAACATAGTATTTTATCAGAAAATGTTCAAGTCAAAGAAGGAACCAAGATCACAGATAGTGTGGTCATGCCTGGAGCAGTCATTGGGAAAAATGTAACACTAAAACGCGCGATCATTGGAGAAAATGCAGTGATCGGTGATGATGCAGTCATAGACGGAACAGATGAAATTGCTGTTGTTGGTTATTCTGAAGTGATAGGAGTGACGATTGATGAGAACTAATAAAATGTGTGCCATTTTAGGCAATCTGCACCGCTACAAAGAACTGATGCCCTTAACGGAAAGTCGTCCGTTGTCGACGCTATTGTTTGATTGTAAATATCGTTTGCTTGATTTCAACTTGTCAAGTATTGAAAATGCAAATATCAAACAAGTGTATATGATTTTTAATGAAGGAGAAACACAATCCGTATTTGACCATATCGGTGGCGGGAAAGAATGGAATCTAGATGGTGTTCAAAACCGTTTCTTCATTCATTTGTTCCAAGACTCATTAAAACAGCAAGCTGCTGGTCAAGAGTATTACTATAACGTGATCGATTATTTGGAAAAATCTAAATCAGAGCATACGGTTTATATGGGCAGCAATATTTTGTGCAACATCGATTTGCGGGCGTTGCTGAAAATCCACCAGTTACAGAATAAAGAAATGACGGTCGTTTATAAACGAATCAGCAGTGATAACGTAAGTGACAACGACTTGATCTTTTCAGTTGACGAAGAAGGCCATTTGAATGAAGCTGTCCAAGCGAAGAAATGCGAGACAGAAAGTATGGTCAATCTTTGCACTGATATCTTCATCATCAAAACAGACCGCCTGATCCAAGCTTTAAAAGAAGGACAAGCTGTAGGAGCTACTCCAGACCTAGGTCGTTTCTTGCGGGAACGAATCTCTATCGAAAATACTAGCTTGTATGAATATACTGGTTATTTAAGCAATATTTATGATATTCAATCCTATTACCAAACCAACATGGATATGTTAGATGTCCACAAATTTACCTCATTGCTTTACTCAAATCAAAAGATCTACACCAAGCTGAAGAATGAAGTGCCAACCTATTACGCTGAAACTTCGGATGTCAAAAATAGTCACTTTGCTTCTGGTTGTATCGTAGAAGGATCTGTCGAACGGTCACTTGTTGCCCGCAGAACAACGATTCATCCGAATGCCCATGTCAAAGACACGATCATTTTTGGGAATAATGAAATCAAGGAAGGTGCTGAAGTTTCCTATGCTATTCTCGATAAAAATGTTGTGATCGCAGAAGGTGTCAAAGTTAGAGGAACCAGTGACGCACCGATCGTCGTCAAAAAAAATACCCATGTCACTGAAGATCTAATTGGAGGAGCAACGGCATGAAGGTACTATTTGCCGCAGCAGAATGCGCGCCATTTTTCAAGACAGGTGGACTAGGGGATGTCGTGGGTGCATTGCCCAAAGAACTTGTCAAAAAAGGGGTAGAAACAGTCGTGGTTCTGCCATTCTTTACTAAAATGTCAGCCGACTATCAAGAACAGCTGGAAGATTGTTTTTCATTTGAAGTCAATGTGGGTTGGCGTAAGCAATATTGTGGGTTGAAGAAACTAGTTCTCAATCGTGTTACCTACTATTTTATCGATAATCTGTACTATTTTGGTCGTGATAATTTATACGATTATTATGATGATGGCGAACGTTTTGCCTTCTTTCAACTAGCAACTATCGAAATGATGGAGAGAATCGATTTTATTCCTGACGTGATTCATGTGAATGATTACCATACAGCAATGATTCCTTTTCTTCTGAAAGAAAAATATCATTGGATCAATGCTTATCAGAATATCCGCACCGTTTTGACGATTCATAATATTGGCTTTCAAGGATGGTATAGCAAAGATATTTTACCGGACTTGTTTGGCATGGGGACAGAGCGTTACGATGACGGGACATTACGATTAAATGACTGTTTGAATTTCATGAAAGCAGGTATTTTATACGCAGATCGTATCACAACAGTTAGTCCTTCTTATAGTGAGGAAATCAAAACACCGGAATTTGGTTGCGGACTTGAAGTCATTCTAAGAATGGAATCTGGGAAACTGCAAGGAATATTGAACGGGATCGATTATGAAACCAACGATCCTGCAACAGATCCATTGCTGCCCTATCATTTTACTTCCGATGAAATGTCCGGTAAAGCTGCAAACAAACAAGAATTGCAAAAGATGCTGGGGCTACCAGCGCGTGATGTGCCTCTTATCACAGTGGTCAGCCGCTTGACTACACAAAAAGGCTTTCATCTTGTAATGCCGGAAATGGAAAACTTATTGCAATTTGATGTTCAATTTGCGCTTTTAGGAACGGGAGAACCGGAATTTGAAGAAGGATTCCGTTACTTTGCTGCAAAATATCCGGAAAAATGTGCCGCGGTGATTTCTTTTGATATTGGACTGGCGCAAAAAATGTATGCCGGAGCGGATCTGTTCTTGATGCCTTCTGCTTTTGAACCTTGCGGGCTTTCACAAATGATCGCCATGCGTTACGGAACATTGCCAGTCGTGCATGAGATTGGCGGACTAAAAGATACGGTAGATTCATACAATCCAATCACTCATCAAGGCACCGGATTTGGTTTCCAAGAGTTCACGTCATTTTATTTGATGAATGCAGTGAAACAAGGAATCCTGCTTTATCAAGACGACCAGCAAACGTGGAAATCTTTGCAAGCACAAGCCATGAATAAAGATTTTAGCTGGGACATTAGTTCCAATCAATATATTGATCTCTACCAAGCGATCAAAGTATAATCAAGTATAAGACAGAAGTATTCATTAGTCTGAAAGTAGAGCGGGTTTGACAGAACGACCTAGCGACAAGGGCGATTGGTGCTTCTGTCCTTTTTCATACAAATTGATAGTCATAAAGGAGTGAATTGTAATGGAGAAAGCTACCTTGCAAGAATTATTAGAAAGCCGGTTGAAAGATATTTTTTCGATCGAGATCGCAGAAGCTTCACCGCAAGAATTGTTTTTAGCTTTAGCTAACGTGGTCAAGAGCTGCTACGCGAATGATTGGAGCCAGACACGAAAAAATCTGCTCGTTGAACAGCAGAAACAGGCGTATTATTTCTCGATCGAATTTTTACCTGGAAAACTGTTGAAAAGTAATCTACTGAATTTAGGGTTGCTGGATACTGCGGAAGAGCTCTTCGAAGAGTTATCCTTTTCATTAGATGAAGTTGCTGAAGTTGAAAAAGATATGGCATTAGGAAATGGTGGACTAGGACGATTAGCTTCTTGTTTCATGGATTCTTTGGCTTCATTAGGGTTGCCAGGAAATGGGAACGGCATCCGTTATAATTATGGCCTTTTTAAACAAAAGTTTGTAGATGGGCATCAAGTAGAGCTGCCTGACGACTGGTTACGTGCCGGAAATGTCTGGGAGGTTCGAAAGGAGAGTAAAGCCGTGGATATCCAATATGGCGGCGAAGTGTACTTGATTGAAGACGAGAATGGGAGGCTGCGTCCTGAACGGCATGGTGGGTATGTCTGGCGTGCGGTTCCTTATGATACCGGAATGGTTGGCTATCAAAATGATATGATCAATACATTACGTTTGTGGAGCGTTGAGGTTCCTGCAGCGGAAGAAGCCAACTATGCAACCATTGAATCTCGTCGTTCTCTAGAAGATCTGACCGCTGTCTTGTATCCAGATGATTCTAATGAACGAGGCAAGAAGACTCGACTTATGCAAGAATATTTCTTTGTCTCAGCAGGCATTCAAAGTATTGTTCGCTACTATTTAAAATTGAATCATCCGCTAACGATGATGAGTGAAAAAATTGCTATCCATATCAATGATACCCACCCTGCATTATGTGTATCCGAGTTGATGCGGTTATTGTTAGATGATCATGATTTGCCATGGGAACAAGCATGGGCAATCACAGTGAAAGTCATGAGCTATACCAACCATACGATTATGGCTGAAGCGTTAGAAAAATGGCCGATTGATCTATTCAAAGAAGTTATTCCTCGGAATTACCAAATCATTGAAGAAATCGATCGTCGTTATCTTGAAGAGTATGCAGAGGTTCACGAAGCTGCCCTTCTTAATCGGACGCGTATTATTATTAATGGCCAAGTCCATATGGCGCATTTAGCGATTATTGGCAGCCATAGTGTCAATGGTGTCGCAAAGCTCCATTCTGATCTGTTGAAATCCGTTGTCCTACATGATTTTTATTTGATATTCCCAGAACGTTTCAATAATAAAACCAATGGGATCGCACAACGTCGCTGGATGCAGTTAGCCAACCAACCTTTATCAAAGGTGCTTGATACGACTATCGGCAAAAGTTGGCGCCATAACCCGCAAGACTTGCAATTATTGAAAAATTACCAAGAAGATCCAACAGTTTTGCAACGTCTAGCAGATGCAAAACTGACCAACAAACAAGCGTTAGCTGAATATATCCAGCAGACAACCGGGATCGAAGTTGATCCAACCGCGATATTTGATGTCCAAATCAAGCGGCTCCATGCGTATAAACGACAGTTGCTAAATGTGATGCATATTTTGAAACTATACTTTGACTTGAAAGATGAACCTCAAGCACCGATTCATCCACGGGTATTTATTTTTGGAGCGAAGGCCGCACCTAGTTATCATTATGCGAAAGCCATTATTAAAGTGATCAATGAAGTAGCTAACCTGATCAATCATGATCCGACAATCAATGATAAGCTGAAAGTCGTCTTTTTGGAAAACTACAACGTCACATTGGCTGAGCGGATCATTCCCGCAGCGGATGTCAGTGAGCAAATTTCCTTAGCATCAAAAGAAGCTTCCGGTACGAGCAACATGAAGCTGATGTTGAATGGGGCAGTCACGATCGCGACATTGGATGGCGCGAACATTGAGATTCGAGATGCAATCGGAGATGAGAACATTGCCATTTTTGGATTAACAGAAGAAGAGGTCTATGCTTATTATGCCCAACAAAACTATTCTGCGTATGCGTTTTACGAAGAAGATCCTGTGCTGCAACGGGTCGTGAATGCATTTATTGATGGAACGATCCCAAATATAGAAAGAGAAGGTCGGGAAGTGTTTGATTCACTATTAAAATATAATGATGAATACTTCTTGTTGAAAGACTTCAAATCTTATTGTGATGCCCAATATCGCGTGGATTTAGCTTATAAAGACCAACAGCGCTGGCAAGCGATCAGCTTGATGAATATTGCGAATGCCGGCAAATTTTCCGCAGATTATACGGTTCAAAATTATGCTGATGACATTTGGCAGATCGAACCATTGTATGCACATGTCAAAGAGCCAAATTCAGCTAGTCTGACGTAATAATCTATTGTACTTGCTCATTGAATATTCCCAAAAGACACCACAGCTTTCGTGAATTATTCACTGAAATATGATATGATTAGATAAAATCGCAACCAGAGGATGAGTGAATTGGCAAATTATTTAGATGTGAAACGCAAACATTTCCGTTTTCCAGCATATGATGATCAAGAAGGGGTAAAGCTGCAGTCCGAACACAAGGAAGTTTTCAGTCAGTCTGATGATTGGATTTTGACAGAAATCAAGGATCAACCTAGCACGAGCAGCAAAGAAAAGGATTCTGCTCACTCATTGCGTCGGAAAGTTCCTTCCAGTCACCCCAATTACGGTCATAGTGTGCGGCAAAAAGAAGAATTAGCGCAACATCGGGCAAATTTACCAAGCTATGGAAAACGACCTTTGCAGGAAAGTACACCTACCGGCAAAACAAATCTTTTTGGCAATGATCAACGACGTGCTTCTTATAAAGTGACGAGTAAAGCAGAACGGGCTGAAACGCCAACACCGACCAAGAAAGAGTATTCTGGGCGATCTTATTTTGTTCCCAAATACATTCCTGCATCGATCATCCCTGAACAAGAAAAAGAAGAGATCACTTCACAAGAACTGATGGATTCAATGGAGAAACCCCGCGAATCCTATTTGCTCTTTGATACTGAGCCAGCAGCCTACCAAGTAAAAGAAGGCGATGATCCCACGGTCAGAAAGTTCAATCGACCGCAATCTGTAGGCATGACACGGCGGGAATTTCGCGGCATGAACAAAAAAAACGGCGATAAGCGAGCTGTTCTAGATCGTTCCTTAGAAGGAATGATCGAAGAGGGGCAGTCAGAAAGCAATAAAAATGGCTACTTTCGCTCTTGATGAGTAGGACAACTGAAATAAGCAAAGGCACTCGTGAGAATCTCTCGCTCAACAAGCAGTTGGGAGTTATTCGTTAATAAAACAAGGATAATGATTTAAACAACAAAGAAAGCAACTATCTGAATTGTAGATGAAGCTGTGGCGCTAGCTTGCTGGATGAAGTAAGCTGACAAAACCAGTCGCTATCATCTGTGATTTGGATAGTTGTTTTGTGCTTCAGAATACCGCTAGTCTTTTCAAAAAATATCAAGAAAGCTGAAGCGACAATTTCCGTTAAAGAAGCGGCAGCTGTCCTCCTTGTTTTTATTTGTTGAAAGAAAACGGTGACTAACAGATGGCAACTTCTCAATTATTTTCACTTTTGAGAAGCATTTGCTATTCTTAAAAGAGGAGGGATACGGGATGGAAATTGATTTGCAAATGTTAGCGATGATCTTCTTTATCAATATGGCTTATGTCACATTGAATACAATTCGTTTTTTATTGACGATGAAAGGGTATCGGCTGATTGCACCGCTGGTCAGTATGGTCGAGATCACGATTTATATATTAGGATTGTCGATGGTATTGGATCGCTTAGACAATCCATTGAACCTACTGTTTTATGCATTAGGTTACGCCGCAGGAGTTAGTGTTGGAATCAAAATCGAAGATCAGCTAGCTTTAGGCTATACGATGGTCACGGTGATTTTACCGACGAATACAGATGAAGAAAAGAATTTGCCAAAAATTTTACGCCAAGAAGGATATGGTGTTACTCAAAGTTACGGAGAAGGATTAGAAGGTCCGCGATTGATCCTTGAAATTCTCTCACAACGCAAAAGCGAGAAGAAACTGTTTCAAAAAATCAAACAAATCGAAGAACGGGCCTTTATCATTAGCTATGAGCCCAAATATATTTCTGGCGGCTTTTGGACGAAGAAAATCAGTCGGAGAGAAGCTCGGGTCAAAAAAGAACAAAAAAAGGAATAGCTCTTTTTCTCTCCTGTGCGACGGTCCTTTTTTGAGATATAATAGGCAAGAATTTGGTTTGGAAGGAAGCGAATTTGAATGGAAAAACAAGCAAACGGCATGATGGCGGTGATAGCAGCACTCATCTCGAATATTTTAGTTGCCATCAGCAAGTTTGTCGGCTACGCATTGAGCGGCAGTGCGGCGATGTTGAATGAAAGTATTCACAGCGTGGTCGATTGCAGCAATCAAATCTTTCTGTTGATCGGTGATAAACGAGCAACGAAAGGGCAAAGTGAACTTCACCAATTTGGCGAAGGACGCGCGAAATACTTCTTTAGTACGATCGTAGCGATGATGCTGTTTTTTGGTGGGGGCGCTCTAGGTGTAATGGAAGCTTTTGAAAAGCTGCTGCATCCTGCTCATGAAGTTGGTAATACTTGGCTAGTGATTGGTATTTTGCTTTTCGGTTTAGTTGTAGAAGGTAGTTCTTTGTGGATCGCGATCAAAGAAATTCGGACCTTGAACGTAGAAAAGCAGCCTATTTATCGGTTTTTGAAAGAAAGTCGCCATAGTGAGATCTTGATTATCTTTACCGAAGACTTTTGTGCAGTGATTGGCTTGATGTTGGCAATGGGTGGAACGATCTTGACAATGGTCACTGGCAATGCGTTTTTTGATGCTTTCAGTGGCTTGCTGATCGGTATTTTGTTGATGATTGCTGCTATCTTTTTGGCACGAGAATTTTACAGTTTATTGATTGGCGAAAGCGTGACGAAAAGAGATCTTGTACTGATCAAAGAAGCCTTTGATCGTCCAGATGTCGATCGATTATTGGATATCAAAACCGTTCATTTAGGTCCTGCGGAAATCTTAGTCGCTGCCAAAATTGATATCACAGCAAAACAAGAGGAGATCGGTTATCAAATCATTAATGAGATCGAAGCAAAGATCCGCAGCTTCATGCCGGATAAAAAAATGTATATTTATATTGAAACGGATGAGTATGATCCTCATTATATGGAGAAACGGCGAAAACTTGTCCGATCACAAGACTGATTTTTGTAGAACAAAGCCAGTTTTTTTGATACAATAGACAAGGATTATCTAAGACGAAGGAGAATAAACCATTATGATCAATGCAAGTGATTTAAGAGCAGGAATGACATTCGTGCAAGACGGCAAACTAATCAAGGTATTAGAAGCCAGCCATCACAAACCTGGTAAAGGGAATACAGTCATGCGTATGAAATTGCGCGATGTTCGTTCAGGTTCAACCTATGATACAACATTCCGTCCAGAAGAAAAATTTGAAAAAGCTCATATTGATACGAAAGCTGTTCAATATTTGTATACAATGGACGATACAGCGTTCTTCATGGACTTGGAAACCTATGAACAATATGAAATTCCGGTTGAAGTTGTAGAAGAAGAAATGAAATACATTCTGGAAAACATGGAAGTGAAGATCCAATTCTTCGGCAGTGAAGTGATTGGGGTTCAATTACCATCATCAGTCATCTTGAAAGTTGTTGAAACACAACCGTCGATCAAAGGTGCGACTGTGACTGGCTCAGGTAAACCAGCAACGATGGAAACAGGTTTGGTCGTCAACGTACCTGACTTTATCGAAGAAGGCGAATCTCTAGAAATCAATACTTCTGAAGGTACGTACATCAAACGCGCGAAATAATCATTTTCTAGAAGAGCCAAGGTTTTATGAACTTGGTTCTTTTTCTTTTAGAAAGAAGGATCAACATGAATGTACTTGTTGTGGCATTTTTTGCATTTTTTGGCGGCATGGCACGTTATTTTCTTGCTTCGGAATTGCCGTCTTGGGGCATCTTCCCTTTAGGCACATTACTGGCTAATTTTATTGGCTGTTTTATTTTTAGCTTTTTAGTCAAGCAGATCATGACGAAAAGACACTTGAATGGACGTTTGATCTTGGGCATGGGGACCGGATTTTGCGGTGCTTTGACGACTTTTTCATCCTTTGCACTTGACACGGTGCAGTTGCTGCAAAAGCAAGCCTATGGATTAGCGACGGGGTATTTGATCCTGTCGATTTGCGGCGGGTTATTTTTTGTCTGGTTAGGCGAAGCCCTCGTTAGAAAGCAGGTGTAAGTATGGCATATATCGTTGTAGGAATTGGTGCAGCCATGGGCGCTGTCCTGCGTTATGGTATCAATCGTTATTTTGAACGAAGACCACATCCTTTTCCCAAAGCCACTTTGCTGATTAATTTATCTGGTGCGTTGATACTAGGGATTCTTGCCGGTCTTCAGATTGATCAACACTTGTATCTTTTGCTTGGAACAGGGATCATGGGCGGTTATACTACTTTTTCAACAATGACGATTGAATTATTTACATTGCTAAAGACCAATCGCCAGTACTTTTATCTTTATTTTTTCAGTACGTACATTGTAGGATTGACGGCTAGTTTTATTGGGTTGATGATAGGTGCTTATTTGAACTGAAAAGGAGTAGACGATGATTGCATTCATGTCAGCAGAAATGTGGCTTAAAAGTGAGTTTTTTTATTATTCAATCGTTCCGGTTTTATTAGTCGTTGGATTAGTGGCGCTTTTACTTTTGCTGATCCTTTTGTTGTATCGGGAGAACCGGCGGCAGGGTTTGATCTGGCTGCCTGTCGTAGTTTTGTTGCTTTGCGGCGGCGGTTTCTTGTTAGGAGATCATTTTTTTCACGACTTTAAAAATGACAATGCACAAATTACGCCAAATATCCGCGATCGGGAAAAACGCTTTATCGGATATAAATATTATGATCAGAGCACGTTGGCGGCTTATCAGCGAATCCAAAGTGAAGCCATTCCTTCTCTGGGGATCTATCAAGCAGAACCGGTTAGCCGAGAAATCCAATTTCTGGGTATTGCGCACAACTCTGTGTATTTCAAACTAGGAGAACAGTATTACTATTTGCGCCAAGAGCCAATCTTTGCGAAACAAGAACAAGCTGAGCTGCAAGGTGTCCAATACCATCTGATTGAGTCCGCTTTTGCAGACATCGGTTTTTTTACAGAAACAAACAATTATTTAACAGCCATCGTTTTGCCTGAGAGCAAAAAAGAGTTAGTCTATGAATCCATTGATGGGATCTTGCCAAAAGAGTTTGGCAAAAGTCAAACAGCTTGGGCAGTCCCTGGAAACCAATAAAAAATGTCATTACATGAGACAAAAGGATAGGTGAATCATCCGATTCATCTATCCTTTTGTGATGTCTTTACTTCCCATTGAAGATTGAGCATTCAAAACATTTTTTTCTTTCTGTTCAGTCAAATAACGTTCTTTGTGTTTGCGCACCAGTTTTTTAAAGGCAGCTTCCGCTTTTGTGGCTTCACTACGGGTAGCAAAACATTCCGCATGGATCATTTGTAAGGGGCGACGACTAGCTGGATGAGTGTACTTTGCTCCAATGCCTTGATTGTGTTGATGCAGGCGGCGTATCAAATCTGTGGTATAACCACCGTAAAAGGTATTGTCTTTACAGAGCAATACATAGAAGTAATGCGTATCAGCTGCCATAAAGCATCCGACTCACTTCCTCACTGTAGCTCCCATCCGCATGATAAGTGATCAGCGGTGAGGCAATCTTGAAACCATCAGCTTTACCATCCTTGATGCCCTCGATCAATAGGATATTCGCGTCTTTCCCTGCTTTGGGATAGACGAAACGGACACGTTTGGGTGCGATTCGATATTTTCTCATGCAGTCTAAAATATCCAAAAAACGATCAGGTCGGTGAACCATAGCAAAGCGCCCATTCATTTTCAGCGCTTTACTGGCTGTGTAGACCACCTCGTCTAATGTGGTCTCGATTTCATGGCGAGCAATCGCCAGATAAGGATTAGGATTTTTAACAGCAGTGGGAACATTTTTGAAATAGGGCGGATTACAGACCAAGAGATCCACCGAGTCCGGTTTGATTTTGGTAAAGATGTTTTTTAAATCCATTGGGTAAACCGTTATTTGTTCCTCAAGCCCATTCAAGCTTACACTGCGTTGGGCCATATCAGCCAGCCGATCCTGCAGCTCGATCTGGTAAATGTGAGCCGAAGTTTTACGGCTGATAAACAAGCCGACTGCACCATTTCCAGCACACAGATCAACGATTCGTCCCCGTTTGGGAATCGTTGGGAAGTTAGCTAGCAAAACGGCATCGAGGGAGAAAGAAAAGACCTCGCTGCTTTGGATGATTTTGATATCTTCCGCATATAATTGATCTATGCGTTCGTTTGATTGCAACATGAAAGCATACTCCTGTTCTAATTCATTTCCTTTGTATTATACTACGATTAAGAATAATCGGAAACGACAAAAAAGGCTTGTCATTTGAAGCGTTTTTTTGCATACTTATAAAAGAAACTGGAAAGGAAAGTGAGTATGTTTTTTAGCTTTATGCGAGGCGTGGTTCGGGTCATTTTGTTTTTGATCAACGGGAACGCCCGATATCAAAACAAAGAGGCTTTGCCGCAAAATGAAAATTACATATTGGTTGCACCTCACCGTACCTGGTGGGATCCGTTGTATCTGGCGGTGGCTGCTCGTCCCAAAAAGTTCAGCTTTATGGCAAAAGAAGAACTGTTTAAGAATCCAATCTTGCGCTTTATTTTGATTCATGCGAATGCTTTTCCGGTAAAGCGTGACAAACCAGGGCCGAGTGCTGTCAAAACACCGGTGAAAATCTTAAAAGATACAGATCTGAGTCTCATTATGTTTCCTAGCGGAACAAGACATTCGACCGCGCTGAAGGGTGGCATGGCACTGATCGCCAAAATGGCGAAGGTAAAAATCGTTCCTTCTGTTTATCAAGGTCCCTTAACGCTAAAAGATTTATTTAAACGTCGACGAGTAACCGTTCGTTTTGGGGAGGCGATCGATATCAGTGATATCAAGAAAATGGATAAAGAAGGGTTAGCAGAAGTGGAACGCCGCATTCAAGGTGCTTTTACAAAGCTCGACCAAGAAATAGATCCGAATTTTGTTTATGAAGTAGAAGAGAAGAAACGTTGATGCGTTTCTTCTTTTATTTTTGACTGTGTTTTAAATAAATATTGAACTTGATAATTTTTTGAGGATATGCTATGAGATAATCAATAACAAGGGTTTAGTTACAGGTTTAGAGGGCCTATTATGGCAAATAGTAATTCTTTGATTTCAGATGTTCAAAAATTATTTGTGAAAGTAGAATATATAAATACAATTAGATACTTGTTTTATAGTGCAAATTAAAATGAAGATTTTTACACATCGAGGAGGTAAAATGATATGAAGCCAAAAGAAATACTTTGCCAATGGGTTGACGCATTTAATCATGCGGATGTAGAAATTATTTCAGAATTATATGATGACAATGCAATAAACCATCAGGTTGCCAATGAGCCAGTTATTGGAAAAGAGGCTATAAAGAAAATGTTTGAACAAGACTTCTCTAACGCAGAAATGGTTTGTATCGTTGAAAACATTTTCGAAGATGGACAATGGGCAATTTTAGAGTGGCGTGACCCGTTAGGTTTGAGAGGTTGCGGTTTTTTTCAAATAGTAAATAATAAAATTTTATTTCAAAGAGGCTACTGGGATAAGCTATCTTTCTTGAAACAGCACAATTTGCCTATTGAATAAAATGAATAGATATCTTATATAAATAGTTTGTAAATTTCTTAAAAGGTGCATTAAGGGAAGGATAATAATTTCCCTTAATGATTGTTAGAATAGTAACACTGCGTTAAAACATAGTCTTATTTCTAATTTCTAAAGTAGGCTTGCTTCGTGCTTCTTACCTAGGAAAAGCAGCTCCTTATTGGTATGCTCAAAAAAATTTTAAAAAGGAGTCTCTGTTAGACAGAGGCTCCTTTTTTAGCTCATCAAGAGTTATTCAGTGACTGGTTGATTTTCCTTTTCCAATTCATTTTTGTCATAGATTTTTACAAATGGATAATAAATGAGGATGGAAAGTACAATCAAAAGAATGTTTAAGACGATTGCTCTCCAGTCACCGCCTGTTGCAAGAAAGGCACCAATTGGTCCTGGCAATGTCCAAGGGGCATTGACGGTCACTTTGTTGACTAAACCAGCCGAGGTGGCTACCCAGGCAATTACACCATTGACTAATGGTGCAATGATAAATGGCGGAATCAAAATTGGATTCAAGACGATAGGCGTCCCAAAAATCAGCGGCTCATTGATATTGAAAATAGCAGGGATCAATGCGGTTTTTCCTAGTTTTGATCCGAATTCGGATTTTGTACGAAAAGCAAGCAAGATCGCCAGACCGATGGTTGACCCTGCGCCGCCGATCCAAATGAACCATTGGTAGAATGGCTCAGCAGCAATGTTGGGAATCACATCGCCAGAAGCTAACGCAGTGGTGTTGCCTTCCAATAATTGCAGCCATAACGGCCGTGCCAGTGAACCAACGATCGAGGCACCATGGATCCCAAAGGACCAAAAGAATGTCGTTAAGAAAGTGATCAATAAGACACTTGGCAAGCTATCGGCTGCGCTAACTAGAGGATCAACAACTTTTGCTACGATGGTATGCCAGTCAAAGCCAATGTAATAGGTGATTGCCCCCATACCTAAAATAATGATCAATGTTGGCGTTAAAGCTTCAAAAGATCGAGCAACAGCAGGAGGGACTTGTTCCGGCATCGTGATTTTAAATTTAGATTTATCCGTCAAACGATAAATCTCGACAGCTAAAATCGATGTAATGATCGCTACGAACATCCCGGCACTGCCCAAGTTTGCCATTGGTAAAACAAATCCGGCTGTACCAGCAGCCTCCAAAGCTTCGGGGGGAATATTTATTGGCGTGAAAGTCAATAAAAAAGCTGTGGTGGCTAAGATACCACCAGAGAGACCATCGAGTTTATAGGAACGGGCTAAGCTAAAGCCGATCCCGAATGCGGCATATAAACTCATAATGTACATCGTCATGCGGTAAGGAAGCAAGATCGTGGTCGCATGGCTCGAAAGAAATTGATAGATTCCCCAGTCTTGTGGCAGGGGAGGAAAAGCTAAAATCATAAAAAATGAGCTGACGATAATCAGTGGCAAAGTAGAGACGATCCCATCGCGGACCGCCCGTAAATGCCGTTGACTCCCCAGTTTTTCCATTGGTCCAGCCAGGTGACGTTCAATGAACTGTGTAAATTTATCTAACATTTTTTAACCTCCTGTGAAAACGTTCATATGGTTGAATTAATAAAGTTATGTTGGGTGATTCCGCTCTCCTATGGGACCAAATGGATTTGGGATGATCTTTCCCAGAATCACGGATTGTTTGGCACCAGTCGCGGCAGGAGCATTATTTTTATGTCCCTGTAAGGTCTCGTATCCTAAAAGGGCAAATGCCATAGCTTCTTTCGCATCATTGGACCAACCTAAATCATTTTGGGTAATCACTGTAATCTCAACGGGTAAGTAGTTGACCAGCATTTTTTTTAGTGTTGAATTATGCGAGCCGCCGCCTGCTAAAATCACTTCAATGGGTCCGCTTTCAACAAGTGGGAAAACGAAGCGCCGATAGCTCTCGGCAATCGAGTAGGCAGTAAAATCGGTCACTGTTGCTATTAAGTCTGCTGGTTTTTCTGCAGAAAAATCTGCTAATAGTTGATCACTGAATGCTTGACCAAATAGTTCCCGTCCAGTGCTCTTAGGGGGTGCTTGATCGAAATAGGAATGATTTCTTAATTGTGTTTGCAATTTAGGAATAATGGTTCCCTGTTGAGCAATCCTTCCTTCAGCATCGTAAGGAAGTTGGAATAATTGATGCATCAGTTCATCGATGATCATATTTCCAGGACCAGTATCGAAGGCGACAAGATCACTTAATGTGCCATTTTTCGGCAGGACCGTCACATTTCCAATCCCACCGATATTTTGCAATAAGCGGGTTTTATCAGGGGAACGATACAAGAGATAATCAGTATAAGGTACAAGCGGTGCTCCTTGTCCACCAGCAGCCATATCCATCGCGCGGAAATCGGCAACCACAGTTGTTCCGAGTCCGTAGGCAATGATTGACGGCTCTCCAATTTGAAACGTACTGGAAACAAGCGGGTTTTCCGAGGGTGCATGCCAAATAGTTTGTCCGTGGCTAGCAACAAAGTCAATGCTAGTTTCGGTTACTGCTGTTTCTTGGCAGACCTGACGACAAGCAGCGAGAAAGGCATAGCCTAGCTCAACATTTAACTGACAGATCAAGGAAACAGAAGAGTCCTCCGGGTCACAGGCTTGTTTTATTCTTTGGCGCAACTCGGGGGAAAAAGCAGTAGTCGTCAGATGCAACAGACGAATAGATGGCTGTGAATGATTATCGATTTCTACTAATGCGGCATCAACACCGTCTAAACTAGTTCCAGACATGAGTCCAATTCCAAGCATTGTTTCTCCTCCTTTCTTTTGTGTTTGTCGAAACCAAATTAGATGAACTTGGGCGGAAATGTATTCGGTTTCAACCTCGTCTTTATTGTAGTGTATGTGTAATTGCATTTCAATGATTTTTTTTTGTAAAAGGAAATTTAATTTCATTAATTTGACAAATCAGTGTGAGAACCCGTTTGGAAAAAGAAGGACTCAATTGTCTGGGAACGAGAAGATCACGTTGATACATTCAATTCATAATCGTAAAGTGGTATAATGATGGGAAGGATATTTTTAAGAGGGTGGGTATATGCGTTTTTTACATACAGCAGATTGGCACATAGGTAAAAAATTACACGGCTATGATCTTCTCGAAGATCAAAGTTACATTATTGACCAGATAATTGATCTGGCGGAAGAACAATCAGTAGATGCAATTATCATTGCTGGGGATCTTTATGATCGCACGGTGCCAGCCGTTGACGCAGTGAAATGTTTAAATGAGAAAATAGCGAAAATCAATTTAGAAAAAAAGTTTCCTTTACTAGCGATTTCTGGTAATCACGATAGTCCGACACGACTTGAAACTGGAAGTCCATGGTTCAAAAATACGCAATTTTACCTAACGACCTCCATTGAAGAAAGTATTGAGCCGATTGAATTTTCTGACACCCAGTTTTTCTTGTTACCTTATTTTGAACCGATCGAAGCGCGTTTGTTTTTTGATGAAAAAATCACAACGATCGCAGAAGGGGTGACTCGGGTCCTTCAAGAGATGAAGCAGTATTTTGATTCTACGAAAAAACAAGTCCTGGTGACTCACTTTTTTGTAGCTGGTTCAAGCCAGACGGATTCGGAAACCAAAATTCAAGTAGGCGGATTGGATAGTGTTCCGACAACGGCGTTTGAAGGGTTTGACTATGTCGCCTTAGGACATCTGCATGCAAATACTGCGCTAAATCATGAACGAATCCGTTATAGCGGGTCTCCGTTGAAATTTTCATTGTCTGAAATAACCAATGAGAAAGGTGTTTATATCGTAGATACTCAAAAGGACCAGCAGCATTTTTATCCGTTGCGGCCGAAAAGAGATCTTCAGCAATACACTGCTTCTTTTGAAACATTGCTTGATCCTGCCTTTTATCGGCAAGTGGATCGAGAGGCCTTCTTACACTTCACGTTAACGGATCGAGCCGTAATTCCTAATATGATGAATCAATTACGGCGGGTCTATCCTCGAATTTTATCTGTGGAGCGGCAAAATGGGCGAACCGTCAGCAAGAAAAATTTGACATTAGCCGATGAGGAGGATCCGCAACGGGTGATCGCCCATTTTTATAAAGAAATGACTGGAGAACCGTTAAATGAGCAGCAGCAAAAATGGCTCACAGGTTTGACAGCGGGTGGAGAGAAGGAGCGAGAGAAGTCATGCAGCCAAGAAAATTAATCATGAAAAACTTTGGTCCCTACATTCATGAGGAACTGGATTTTGGCGACTTTCAAGAAGGTGGTTTGTTTCTAGTCAGCGGGAAAACCGGGGCTGGCAAGACGACGATCTTTGATGGAATGACATTTGCATTATTTGGAGAAACTTCCGGAAATTTGCGGTCCGGTAAAGAAATGCGTTCGACATTCGCTTCCCCCACAGAAGAGACGAGTGTCCGTTTTTCCTTTGACCATCAACATTTGCACTATGAGATCGAACGACGTCCCGAACAAGTCTTAGCCAAAAAACGCGGCGATGGAGTCACGAATCAAGCAGCTAAGGTACGGTTGACGATCTATGATCAG
The DNA here is from genome assembly GCF_040910045.1 of Enterococcus sp. RTP21361st1_A6_RTP21361_211029. Taxonomy (NCBI): domain Bacteria; kingdom Bacillati; phylum Bacillota; class Bacilli; order Lactobacillales; family Enterococcaceae; genus Enterococcus; species Enterococcus sp. RTP21361st1_A6_RTP21361_211029. Next base: position 35,522 of record NZ_JBDGBK010000006.1, read on the forward strand.
CAAGGAAAAGAGCGCAAACAAATCAGCAAAAAAAATGAAGTAGATATCTTCATCAAAGATCTGCTGCAATTGGATGCCAAACAATTCTTCCAAATCATTTTGCTGCCTCAAGGAGAATTTCGCAATTTTTTGATCGCCAGCAGTAATGAGAAAGAAAAAGTTTTGCGGAATATTTTTGGAACGGAAATGTATCAGCGCTTCAATGAACAGGTCAAAAAGCAAACCAAACAAATTGAAAAACAACAAACGGCAGCGGATCATTTGGTCACACGCTTTGAGTGGACCGAACCGGCAACTCCGGTTTCGTTGGTTGAGACATTAGCGTACTGGCAGACAGATCTTGAGAAACAACGAAGTCATCAGCAAACAATTGAAGCAAAAAAATTCCAAGCGGAGCAAGAGAAAAAGACCGCACAGGAAGCTTTTTATTTGGCAAAAGAAATCCATAAAGCACTTGCCGAGCAACAGGAACTCAGCCAACAGGCAGCGAATCTAGCTGCGAAAGAAAGTCAAATTTTAGACGATAAACTGCGGCTGCAGCAGCTAGACTGGGCGAGTGAGCATCAAGAAATCTTACGCCAAAAAGATGAGCGGACAGCTGAAGTAGCACAGGCTATTCAACAACTTACATTCAATCAGCAATCATTAGAACAATGGCAAGAGTCTCAAGAGATATGGGACAAAAGCCGAGAAGTTCAGGTAGATCGAAAGGACGAACATACAGCAGCTAAGCAACGTTTACAAATACTGGCACAGTTAAAACCATTAGCCGAGCAAGTTCAGCAACAAGAAAAACAGGTCGCTTCTTTGCAGGAAACGGTGACTCAACAGGAAAAACAAGCGCAGCATCTGAAAGAACAGCAAAATCTTGCTATGAATCAGGAGCAAGGATTAAAAGAAGAAATCCAAAAGCATTCGATCTACCAAGTACAGGAAGTCCAACTGGTTCGTGGAGAAAATCTGTTGTACCAATGGCAGATGTTGAAAAAAGAGGAGCAGCAGCTGACTGATACCCAACAGCAACTAACAGACCAGCAGCGAAAATTGCAAGAGAAGCAGCAGCAGTTAGTAAGTAAATATGATGAGTTAACTGAAGAATTGGTGCAAGAAAAAAGTCGAAATGCCAAGATGCAGATTGCTCGTTTGAGTCTCTTATTGGTGGAGGGGGAACCTTGTCCGGTCTGTGGCTCTTTTGAACACCCCGCTGCTCAAAAACATACAGAGTATAGTAATGAAGAAATCATTGATAGCGAGCAGCAACTTGAATCTTTGGAGAACCAGCTGCAACAAGTTGGTGAAGACCGTTCGACGAACTTGCTGCTGCTAGAACAAGTCAATGACCAGTTTCAAACAATTAAACAAAAAATGAGCGCGTTGAAGGAAAAACAACAGACAACGTATCAGACACTGCGAGAAATCCTCCAGCCGTTGATGGAAAATATGCTAGGTCAAACAGTCCTGAAAGAAGGAGCTGGCAAGGAACCAGCTGACCCATTGCTGGTAGAAGGATTGACTGAAAAGGAAATTTCCACTACCTATTTCAAATGCCAACAAATCAATCAGCAGTTGAAAGAGCAATTTGCTCTAGACAGACAGAAATTGACAGAGGTCCAAACAAACAGCCAACATCTTACAGAAGAATTGACAGCACTTGAAGCAAGTCTCAAGACTGCTAGTGACGCTTTACGTTTGGAAGAAGGAAAACTGTCCTCACTAAAAGAGCAAACGGAGGGAGTATCTCTGGAGCAGTTGAACGAGGAACAGGAGCAACTAGCAGCACAATCGTCTCGTTTAGCAGCTCTGATTGAAGCGGATCAGTTGGAAGAGCAACGTTTGAAGGAACAGTATACGATCCTGACAGAGCAGCAACGAAATCTGCAACAGTTTCTAGCCGACAAGCAACAAGCTGCTCAGCTAGCCCAAGAACGCTTGGAAGAAGTCTTGCCTGCGGCATGTACCGAACAACAGATGCGCAGTCTGCTCAATGATCTTGAGGAACGCCAGGAGCTACGCAGTACGATAAAAACCTATGAACAACAACAACGTTTTGTTCAACAGCGACAGCTTGAACTGGCACAATTTTTGCAAAACAAAGCTGTGCCTGACTTGGAAGTCTTGCAAGAACAAGTAGACCAGTCTGAAACAGCGGTAGAACAATTACAAGAACAAGTAATCCGAGGAAAAGAACAAATCAAGCAAAATCAGCGATTACTTGAAGAATTGCAGATAATCTATCAACAAAACACCAAGCAATTAGAAAAAATCAGCCATTTACAGCAACTATCAGAAGTCATCAATGGAGAAAATGAAAAGAAGACCAGTTTGGAACGCTATGTTCTGCAACGATTTTTAACAGAGATCTTAGAAGTGGCGAATGTTCGCCTAGCTCGATTGACAAGAGGACGTTATCAATTCGAGTTGGCAGACAAAGTGGGGAGCTATCGAAGCTCGACAGGGTTGGAGATCGATATCTATGATGATAATGCTGGCAGTCTTCGGCGAGCACATACCTTATCGGGTGGTGAAAGTTTTATTGCCGCATTGGCATTGGCTATCTCATTAGCTGATGTGATCCAAAATCGTTCGGGAGGCATCGAGATCGAGGCGTTGTTTATTGACGAAGGATTTGGCTCATTAGATGAAGAATCGTTGGAAATGGCGATGGAAGCATTAGAAATGATTGAAAATGAAGGGCGGATGATTGGGATCATTAGTCATGTAAGAGAATTAAGAGAGCGAATCTTGCAGCAAGTCGTTGTTCAAACAGATGGCAGCGGACAAAGCAAAATTCGTACAAAACTTTAGAGAAAGGAGGAATCAGAAGCATATGAAATGGAGTATTCCAGAAAAAGTCATTGAAAGAGGTCGGACCTATCTAAATGAAGGTCGCGTCCTATCGGTTATTCCAGATCCAGAGAGAAAGGTATGGCATGCGGAAGTCTTGGGAAGTGAGCTATATTTAGTCGATCTTGATGCGACGGCTAAAGAGATCGATTATTGCCAATGCCCCTATTGGGAAGAACATCACTATTGTAAACACACTATAGCTGTTGAACTTTATTTACGAAAGCAAGGCAAAACAAGACAAATCACAGAAGAAAAAAAGCCAACAAAAGCCGCATTTTCGGCTTCGGAGATGTTTTCTCAGGGATTCAATCGATTGCAGTCTGGACAGCGGACGATCACTCCTTTGCAAATTGAATATCGTGTCGAAAATCTGACCACGAACCCTTACCACCAGGAGATGGATGTTCTAGGGATTTCACTAAAAGTCGGTCAACGGGGAACTTCAAAGACGTATGTCGTCAAAAATATCTATAAATTTTTGCAAATCTATCAAGAAAAAAAAAGCTATCTGGCGAACAAACAAACAGAGTTTCTTTTAACGAGTGAAGCATTTGACCAAACCAACAATGATATTCTGATCCGCTTACTAGGCATTGCTCAGACACAGCAGCTGATTGGACAAGCTGGCATCCAAGTGAAAGGCAAACTAGACAAAAAGTATTTGCTATTGCCAGTTGAATACGGGAAAGAACTATTAGAGAAAATGAACGCTGCTTATATGCAGTTAACGATTGGCAACGCTAAACTTCGTCAAGTGACTTTTTCTGAAGGCAAGCCGCTGCATTTTCGTGTTCAAAAAGAACACGGTCAATTTACGTTATCTTTGACGAGGGATTTTGATCACTTGCTGAGCTATTACAATTGGGGCCTTCAAGGCGATACGATCGTTGAATTGACGATGGACCAAAAAGAAGTCTATTTGACGATGCAGCAATTATTCAAACGCTTTGAAGAACCAACGATCATTTATCCAAAAGCGGAACTGTCCAACTTGTTTATGCAAGTTTTGCCTCATTTACGCAAGATCGGCACGGTAGAGATCACAAAAGAGGTCGGAGCAGAGATCCAAGAGAGTCCGTTAGCCGTTGTTTTTTCACTGCGTAAAATCAAAGGTCAGATCGATTTGCAAATTGATTTCAATTATGGCGAAGTGACTTTTTCGACTGACGAAAAGCATCAAGTGATTCCTGAGGCCCATCCAGAGATTTTAAGGGATTACCCTCAGGAAAAGCGGATCGAACAAGTAGTTGAAAGAATGAAGTATCAAAAAAGTACCAAAAATTGGTTCAAAGCGCTACCGGAAGGGGAAGAAGTGTTTGCCTTTTTCACTCGTGAAATTCCTTTACTGCGCCAACTAGGAGAAGTACGTATCGGCAAAAAATTGCGGGAACTTTACTTAGATGCACAGCAGCACCGTCCAACGATCGAAATTGAAGAAAATGGTTCCTGGCTGGATATTCACTTTGATGTCAGCGGGATCGCTGAATCGGAGATCGATGCTGTCTTGCGGAGTTTGTTGCAGGCTGATCGTTTTTACACGACAGAAAATGGGCAAGTTCTTTCACTGGAAACAGAAGCCTTTCAAGAAGCAAGCGCCGCGCTGAAAAAATTACGGACAGCCTTTGTATCTCAGTCAGGTACGTTACAAGTTCCGTTGAACCAAGGATTGTATTTGCAAGAAGAACTAGCTGACCAAGCAACTTTTAGTCAAGGATTCAAACAAATGACGACAGATTTGATTCATCCAGAAAAATTTTCTGCACCATTGCCTCATCAGCTCCAAGCGCAATTAAGACACTATCAGGAGGTCGGATTTCGTTGGCTGAAGATGCTGAGTCAGTATCAATTTGGCGGCATACTTGCAGACGAAATGGGATTAGGGAAGACAGTTCAAACAATCAGCTACTTGTTGTCCGAAAAGCAAGAGAAGCAACAGTTGAATGCTCTGATCGTTGCACCTGCGAGTTTGACGTATAATTGGCAGCAAGAAATCAAACGCTTTGCACCAACGATCCGGTCGGTGGTGATCAGTGGTTCTCGGGAGGAACGCGGCAGCCAATTACAGCTGCCGGCAGATGTCCGCATCACATCTTATGCCAGCTTACGGCAGGACATCGACCAGTACCAAGAATTAGGTTTAGCGTATTTGATCTTGGATGAGGCGCAAATGGTCAAAAACAGCGGAACCAAAACAGCACAAGCGTTGCGTTCTTTAAATGTTCCCCATCGATTTGCATTGAGTGGGACACCCATCGAGAATAATCTTGAAGAGTTGTGGTCCTTATTTGAGATGATCATGCCGGGATTTTTCCCAAATAAACAACGCTACAAAGAATTGACGACACAAGAGATCGCAAAAATGATCAAGCCATTCATATTGCGACGCGATAAAAAATCCGTTCTTCAAGATCTGCCAGAGAAGTTAGAAACGAATTATTATAGTGTACTGACAGAAGAGCAGAAAAAAATCTACCTTGCGTATTTGCGCCAAATGCGGGAAGAAATCGCACAAATGGATACAGCAGCATTTCGCAAAAATCGTATCAGCATCTTGGCTGGCCTTACTCGTTTGCGTCAAATCTGCTGCGATCCGCGATTGTTTGTGGAAGATTACGAAGGCACATCAGGCAAGCTAGAACAGGTCAAGGACCTGATTCAAGCAGCAAAAGAAAACGGCCGCCGTGTGCTCTTATTCTCACAGTTTACAAGCATGCTTTCGATCATTGAAGAAGAACTTGCTCAAGAAGGAATTGAAACCTTCTATTTACGAGGAAGCACTCCTCCTCAAGAACGTTTGAGTATGGTCGATGCTTTCAATAATGGAGAAAAAGATGTCTTTTTGATCTCATTAAAAGCCGGCGGAACTGGATTGAATCTGACAGGGGCGGATACGGTCATTCTATATGACTTATGGTGGAATCCTGCAGTGGAAGAACAAGCCGCTGGCCGGGCACATCGAATCGGTCAGAAAAAGGTTGTGGAAGTTTGGCGAATGATCGCTGAAGGAACCATTGAAGAACGAATGGATGCTTTGCAACAAGAAAAGCGGGAACTATTCCAAAAAGTCATCCAAGGGAATGAAGCCCAGCTGAACCAAATGACGGAAGAAGATATTCGCTTGATTTTAAGCATTGGTGAAGAATAGATTCAGCGAATACAAAACCCTTGATACGAAAGCAAGAGACAGCTAGGATGCGAAGATTTGCATCTATAGCTGTCTCTTAGTTTTTAGCGAGCCATCACAACTGCATCTGTAAAGGATAAGATACCTTCTGTCAGCTCTTCAAAAGCAGTTAACGTACAGTCAGGGTGACAATTTTTGATTTCGGGAGCTTGGCGTCGGCGATGATTCAGCCAAAGGGCTTGCCATCCCGCTTGTTTACAGCCAAAGACATCATTGTCAAAGTTATCTCCCACGTATAATGTCCGTGAGGGATCTAAATCAAATCGTTCTTCAGCAAGCTGAAAAAGTTCAATATCCGGTTTTTGGTACCCTGTTGCTTGAGAAATCAGCATGTATTCTGGATGGATCCAGCGAGTCAATTCCAATTGATCGATTTTCTTTTGTTGGTGATCTGTTGGGCCATTGGTAATGATTCCAAGCTTGATAGGTAATGAAGCCAAGGTATTGAGAGTTTCTTCTACGGCTGGATGAAGTTGGATGTTGTCTAGCTCTGTCTCGTAAGTCGCTTGAAACAATCGGCTAGCATCATTTGATAAAGGAGAGTAGCCTAAATCAATCAGCGATTGACATAGTCTAAAGGTACGAAATTCTTCTAATGTCCATTCTTTTGAGATGACTTTTCCAAAATGGTTATCGCTATGTACGCGAAAACGAATATAAAGAGGATGGAGATCTGTTGTTGCTACTTCAGGTATGATGGTTGTAACCGCATTTCGAAATGGTTGTTGTTGATCGTATAAAGTATCATCGACATCAAAGATTACCGCATTAAGCAAAAGAGACACGCCTTTCAATTGTAGTGAAAATTTTCATTTTGTTTTCGAACATATAATAGCGGATATCTTGAGAGAAAAAAAGGGCTTAAAGCTTGATAAATAAAGGTTTTATTTACTAATTTTAGAAATCCTTGGTCTCATCGCTTTTTCAAATTTGAGTGAATTTTACCCTTTTCAATCGATTTCTCATTTTGCTTTTCCAGAAAGACTTGCTTATAATGTAGATTAATGAAAAGGAGGAGGACGTGTGTTAAAAAGGTTTTTTAGCTATTATCGGCCATACCGGTCATTGTTTGTCTTAGATTTTACTTGTGCTGTCTTTGCAGGGCTGCTTGAATTGGTTTTTCCAGTTGCCGTGAATCAAGTGATCGACAAGATTATGCCGCAGAACAATTTTCGGCTGATTTTGCTCGCTTGTTTGGGGCTATTTTTATTTTATCTGGTCAATACGATCTTGCAATATATCGTGGTCTTTTATGGCCATAAATTGGGTGTCAATATCGAGACAGATATGCGTCAAGAATTATTCCGACACTTACAGACACAGTCTTTTGAATATTATGACAATCAAAAAACTGGACGTTTGATCAGTCGGCTAACGACTGACTTGTTTGAAATATCAGAAGTTGCTCACCACGGTCCCGAGGACGTCTTTATTACGATCATGACATTGATCGGTTCATTCTTGCTGATGCTCAATATGCATGTTCAACTTGCACTTGCTACTTTTGCACTGATTCCATTGATTACGATTGCACTGGTTTTCTTCAATAAGAAAATGACGAAAGTCAATACAGAGATCTATGACAATCTAGGTGAATTCAATGCTGGGGTAGAAGCAGCAGTCAGCGGCATTCGCGTGACTCAGTCTTTTGCCAATGAGACGTTTGAACATCAACGATTTGACGGTCTGAGCGGCCTTTATCGTCGTTCAAAAATCGTCTTTTATAAAGTGATGGCAATCAGTTCTGCCTATAATTACTTTCTGATTCGACTGATCAATTTGTTTGCCTTGATTTTTGGGGCCTATTACGTGATCAAAGGGGAATTGACGAATGGACAGTTTGTTGGATTTATCTTGTTATCCAATGTCTTTGTTCGGCCAATCGAAAAGGTCAATACCATGATTGAAAGCTATCCGAAAGGATTTGCTGGCTTCAAACGCCTGACAGAAGAGCTGGACAAGAGACCGGCGATTCAAGATAAGCCAAATGCCATCGATGTACACGCACTAAAAGGCGATATCGTTTATCAAGATGTTTCCTTTGCTTATGCAGATGTGACGAAGGTATTGAACCATATTGATCTAACGATTCAATCCGGCGAGACTGTCGCTTTTGTGGGACAAAGCGGTTCTGGAAAAACAACGCTTTGCAATTTACTGCCGCGGTTTTATGAAGTAACTGAGGGTCAGATCACGATTGACGGAATCAATATCCAAGACATGACGCTTGCCTCACTACGGGGCCAGATCGGAACTGTTCAGCAAGATGTTTTCTTGTTCCCGGGAACGATTCGAGAAAACATTGCTTATGGGAAATTGGATGCGTCAGAAGAAGAAATTGCTCAAGCCGTGAAACTCGCTCATTTAGAACAAGTAATCGACCAAATGCCTGAAGGATTGGAAACAGTCATTGGAGAACGCGGGGTCAAACTTTCTGGTGGTCAAAAGCAACGGGTAGCGATTGCCCGAATGTTTCTAAAAAATCCGCCAATCTTGATCTTAGATGAAGCGACCTCTGCGTTGGATACAGAAACAGAACAAGTGATTCAAGAATCATTGAACTCATTAGCTGATGGACGGACAACATTGATTATTGCCCATCGTTTGGCTACCATCAAACATGCGACAAGGATCATTGTTGTCAGCGATAAAGGGATCTTGGAAGAAGGAACCCACGAGCAACTGTTAGCAACAGGGGGACATTACAAAGCATTATATGATGCCCAGTTCAAAAATTAGACGAAAAAAGCGACTTCGATCGCTTTTTTCGTTTATATGCAAATAAACATATTCAGTGGATATCGCTGATTTCTTCAAAGAGATTTGTTAGGATTTACTTATCAAACGCTTTCTTTGTTTGTAACATTTGTCATATTCGTTGCCGATGAAATGATTTTTCACTCATAATGAGCAACTAATGACTTGGAATAGAATACGTGATAATACAGATTTTCGTTTCTTTGAAATCTTTTAATAACAAGTTCTTTTCTCTGTTTGTAAGTTTTTAACGAGTTTTAGGTGTAAAAAAAGATTGGTAAAGACCAATGAAAGAGTACTAGTATTATAGAAAGAAACTTGTATAGAGGAGTCAGATATTATCGAATATTTTATCAAAATTAAAAAACGATAGAATTAAATCACTAGAGTGATTTAAATAAATCTATGGTTCATGATACAATTTTGACACACTGTTATACAAAAGAAATGAAATTAAAAAAAAATTTGATTTTTCTCATTTAAATTGATGTAAAGTTTGTGAAAGCTTTTGTTTGAGAGGTTTCTCTTTTAATATAACTTGAGAGTTTTATTAAAAAATACAAAATTTACACTAGATTTTTTTTAAATAGTTCTGTATAATTAAAATCAAGCAAGACAACAGAACTTGCGAATGGAATTTAAAAAAGGAGAGATGCACGTTGTTGACACTATATACTTCCCCAAGTTGCACATCTTGTCGCAAAGCTCGTGCGTGGTTGCAAGAGCATGAGATTCCTTTTGTTGAAAGAAATATTTTCTCAGAACCTTTAAATATTTCTGAATTAAAAGCAATCTTACAAATGACAGAAGATGGTACAGAAGAAATTATCTCTACAAGATCCAAAGTTTTTCAAAAATTGAACATGGATCTTGATGACCTGCCGCTAAAAGATTTATTGACACTTGTACAAGAGAACCCAGGATTATTGCGTCGTCCGATCATGATTGATGAAAAACGACTCCAAGTTGGTTTTAATGAAGATGAAATCCGTCGTTTCTTGCCAAGAGATGTTCGTCAACTAGAACTACGTCAAGCACAATTGATGGCAGGCTTATAAAAATCAAATAGTTATGAGATCAGTGAATGAAAAGCTGATCTCTTTTTTTGCCATTTTAGGATTTTCTTAAGAGGATATGCGTTTTCTCTTTACTTTTCAACAGGTTTCGTTAAAATGAACCTATAGTGATTAGCAAAAGTGAGGTGTAGCTAATATGGAAATGGAACATATCAATGAAAATACGATCCGTGTACTGATCAAGAGCGAAGATTTAGCTGCTAGGGGCATCACTTTTCTTGACCTTCTTGGAAATCACAATGAGATTGAAAACTTTTTTTATAGCATATTAGAAGAAGTAGATATTGATGAAGAATTTAAAGGCAGTGAAGCGGTGACCTTCCAAGTCTTACCTAAAGGGGATGGCTTAGAATTGTTTATCAGCAAAAATCTACCGCCTGAAGGAATGGAAAACTTTGATGATATGAGCGATGGTTCAACTGAGGACATTACGGATATGTTGAAGAAGCATGTCGCGTCACAATTACAAGAGACAGAGTCCCAGCCGGAGTTAGGCAATCGTTTTATTTTTGAATTGAACAGCTTTGAAGCAATGGTTCAATTAGCGTCCGAAGTGTATTTGGATTCAGTGACCACGAATCTTTATCAAATGAATGACCGTTACTATCTAGAAGTCCAATTTATGGATAACGATACGACAGACATCGAAGTTGAGAATGCACTGGCTTATTTAATGGAATTTGCTAACCGGACACAAGTCACTTCAGAGGTTTTGGCAGAGTATGGAAAAATCATTATGGAGCATGACGCATTGGAATTGACCCGTTACTACTTCAAAAATGTCTAATGTTCACTTATAATCGTAAAAGCGAGAAAATGGCTACAATCATTTTCTCGCTTTTTTGCGTATTTCTTTTTGAGGTGAGAAGATGATTATTGCGTATGACAACCAGCAGCAGCGGATCAAAGCTGATCAGGCGAAGAAAGATTCAGAACCCTTTTATTGTCCAGGATGTCATGGACCGGTGCACTTAAGGAAAGGCCTCCTGAAACGCCATCATTTCGCTCATTATGCTGCGGCTAACTGCGAAGTGTTTAGTGAAGGAGAGACGGAGGAACATTTGTCAGCAAAGGAGCTCCTCTACGAATGGCTAACAGATGAAACGATCGAAATAGAAGCTTACTTGCCGGATTTGCAGCAGCGACCGGATCTTCTTGTGGGCAAAACAGCGATTGAAGTACAGTGTTCGGCTTTGTCTTGGAGGCGCTTTGTCCAACGAACAGAGAAGTATCTTGCCTATAACTATTCTCCTTGGTGGCTTCTAGGCAAACATCTACAGCCGCAACTCCACCATCGATGGACCGTTTTGCAAAAGGCCTGTTGCCGTTTTGCGGAGCAACCGGGGTTTTATTTGTGGATCATAGATACACAAGAGCAACGCGTTGGTCTCATATACGAGATCAATTGGCATTATAAGTGGGGTGTTTCTTTTCGTAGACGTTATTTTCGGAAAGGAGAACCTATCGGCTGCTGCCCATCGCTAAACAATTATTCTAGAAAGTCCTGTCGAACATACCATCAAAGGTGGCAGCCGGAAGCTTACCGAGTCTGGTTATTACACAAGCTGATGCAACAGCAAAAACAGATCCTCAGTCTTCAAGCACTCCTTTACCCTCTCGGAGGACATATCGGCAATCTGCCGCATTGGTGCTATCATCCCAGTGATTATGGTTTTTTGTTGGAACATCGAATTTTAGTCCTGCGTTTTTTATTTCATCAAAATGCAAATCGAAATTTTTCTCACTGGCTGAATCAGTTGCGCAAAATGAATTGGAACTGGTTGTTTCCTATGATTGATCAAGGGCAACTATTGAAACGTATTTATCAAGAATGTTCTGATTTCCAGAAAATTCAACCTTTTTGATTCTCTTAGCTCGGTTCCCACCAAAAGTATGTTAAGATTATTTTAGTATGTAAAGGAGTGAAGAATATGTCAGAAACAAAACAATTACCAGATCGTGCGGATCTACCGGAAGCATTAACATGGGACCTTACAAAGATCTATGCCGATGATGGGGCATTTGAAGAAGCGTTCCAAGAGATCGTGGCTGAGTTGAAGCAGGCTGATGATTTCAAAGGGACATTATCACAAGGACCAGCAGCTTTCAAGGAAGCATTAGAATATGTGTTAGCGATCTCCCGTAAACTGGAAAAACTCTATGTATACAGTCATCTGAAAAATGATCAAGATACAGCCAACACAACCTATCAAGGGCTTTATGCAAAAGCCAGCAACCTTGTTGCTCAAGTAAGTGAGGCGATTGCCTGGTTTGATCCTGAATTGCTTTCAATGGATGATGCAACTATTTGGGGTTATTTCGACCAAGAGCCGGAATTGGCCATTTACCGCCATCTTATTGAAAAAACTGTCAATAACCGTCCCCATGTTTTGCCGGCTGAACAAGAAGCTTTACTAGCAGGTGCAGGAGAAATATTCGGCGCTTCTGGAAATATTTTTTCAGTATTAAACAATGCCGATTTAGAATTTCCGATCGTTGAAGACGAGAATGGAGAGAAAGTTCAATTATCTCATGGTGTTTATGGTCAATTGATGGAAAATACCGACCGTTCCGTACGGGAAGCTGCCTTTAAAGGGTTGTATGGTGTCTATGAGCAGTTCCGTAATACATTTGCCCAAACATTAAGTACCAATATCAAAGCCCATAACTTTAAAGCTAAAGCACGCCACTATGAGTCTGCTCGACAAGCTGCATTAAGTGCCAACCACATCCCGGAAAGTGTCTATGACACCTTGGTAGCTGTCGTGAATGAACATTTGCCGCTGCTGCATCGTTACATGGAGTTAAGAAAACGCTTATTGGCTGTTGATACTTTGCATATGTATGATGTCTATACACCAATTCTAGGGGAAGCTCCGATTCGCTATAGCTATGAAGAAGCTGTCGCAAAAGCCAAAGATGCTTTAAAACCTCTAGGTGAAGAATATTTAGCCGTGGTAAACGAAGCGTTTGAAAATCGCTGGATCGATGTTGTCGAAAATAAAGGCAAACGCAGTGGCGCCTATTCATCTGGCGCGTACGACACATTACCCTATATTTTGATGAACTGGAATGATCGTTTGGATCAATTGTTCACATTGGTGCATGAGATGGGTCACAGTGTTCACAGTTATTTTACTCGCAACAATCAACCTTATGTTTATGGCGATTATTCTATTTTCTTGGCGGAAATTGCTTCAACAACTAACGAGAACATCTTGACAGAATACATGTTGCAAACTGAAACTGATCCTCGCGTAAAAGCCTATGTCTTGAATCATTTTCTGGATGGATTTAAAGGAACGATTTTCCGTCAGACACAATTTGCTGAGTTTGAACACTTTATGCACGTAGAAGATGCCAAAGGAACGCCATTGACTAGTGAATTTTTGAGTGACAGCTATGGTGAGCTGAATGCTAAATACTACGGTCCTTCTGTAGAAAAAGATCCTGAGATCAGTCTAGAGTGGTCACGTATCCCGCATTTTTACTACAATTACTATGTCTATCAATACGCAACAGGCTTTTCGGCAGCTTCTGCACTAGCTAAGAAAATTTTAACAGGAGAGCCTGATGCCTTAACGAAATATTTGACCTATCTAAAAGCAGGCAACAGCGATTATCCAATTGAAGTGATGAAAAAAGCTGGAGTTGATATGACTAAAGCAGATTATATCAAAGACGCGATGAAAGTCTTTGAACAACGGTTGGATGAATTGGAAGCATTAGTCAAGGAATTAGAAGTATAAGCAAGACTGTCTTAGCCACTGAAGGATCGTTGATCGATCGTCAGTGGCTTTTTTAAGCAACAGGTTGATTGCCTTATTTTGACGGTGACGCCTAGAAAAAAAGTAAGTATAGGAAGGATTTGCTTGTCAACAGAAACCTCAATTTAAACTTTAAAGTGAGAAAATCTTTTTTTATGAGTAAGCAAATTGCAAGAAGCAAAAGTATTTCCATGTTACGATAGAAATGAAAGAGGAAAGGGGGCCTTTGGAATGGACAAGGAAGAAATTTTTGCCCGTCGCTTGGATAATAGCAAGAAAAAACGGGAAGTTGTCACGAAAGAAGCTGTATCTGCCCACAAAGAGAAGCAGACCGAATTAGAGCAGACCGAATTGCCGGATCAAGACCCTACATATAAAAAAGATCCTTCAAAGAAAAATTCTGATAGGACTGAATAGAAAAAACATCCAAACGGTGGATCCACCCTTTGACGGTCTCTTATTAATAGGAGACCACCAAAACGAGGGTGACTCGATCAGCGTTTGGATGTTTTATTGATTGTTTAAAGCAAGACAAGTCGTCGATTCAACGAGTCGATACGAGGAACATCAGCATCCCTGATATCTTTCTTTTGATAGAATAAACGATAGTTTTCCTGATCTGTTCGGCAAAGGTGTGGAATATTTCTAAGAGCTTCCATTCCTTCTAATAAGACACCATAATCTCGTTCACAACCGAAATTATACACTACAGCCGAAGGAGACATCGTAATGCCCATTTCGCGAGCAACACTTTGGTCGGATGCGAAATTCTGCTTGATCAAATCAGACTTGCGATCTTCTAAAAACATGTCAAGATCGCCGTTTGTTTCAGCGAAAATCTGTTTGACTAATTCGAAGGAATAAGGTTCTTTATTTACGCCTACTTGACATTGAAGTTTAAGTAAAAAGTCGCGGGCGATTTTTCGACCTTGAAGCTGAGCTGCTTTGTAGTCCAATGAAGCCTGATAGATTTGACTGGTTTGTTGATTACGCAATCCTAGATCGGATCGATCCATTGAAAGGTAATCCATTGAAATCCCCACAGTGTGTAAATTCATGATTGGTAATATATGCAATTGTATTTTTTTTCTTTGATCACTCAGTGCGTCCAACAAGGTCAACTCGGATTGATAACAAATTGGACCTATCGGATTCACAAACAAATAAATCTCGATCATCTGAATCTCTCCCCAATTAAGATTCTTTTTCTTTTGTATATATTAAATATAACAGAAATTATTATAAATGAGAAATGCCTAATGAGAACTATTCATACTCTTTTTTTGACAACTTCTCTTCTAAGGCACGAATAATTTTATTTTTTGCTGGACGATAACTGATATGCAGGCGATCAAGCAAAGACAAAAATGCTCGTTTTCCTGAAGAAGCCTCTGAGACTTCCAGTTCGAGCTCATAGTCATGGGATTGGCCATACCAGCTTTCATCTAAAGCAAGTAAACCTTCTGTTACGCTGAATTCTGCTCGACGAGTCGTCAACTCAGCAAAAGGTTTCACAGCTGCCGGATCAATTTGCTCTTGGATCAAGCGATCGGCAACCGCACCGGTAAATAGGATTCTTTGATTCTCACGCAAATCAGCTGCTTCATCTAACGAAAGGATATCGGTCGTTTCCAATAACCCTTCTTTAAGAGGTGATTTAAGCGTTAATTCTGCTTTATCTTCCGTCGTCCGAATCCGCAAACCAAACTTTTTTTGTTTTAATTGATGATCCAATGTATCAAAATAAAGATTTGTTTGGGTATGAAAGGCGGAGCGATCAAGCTGATAGAAGGCAAAGACTCTCTGATATTCTTCACGAGTCAACAATGTTTTAAATTCGATTTCTACTTGATGTGTCATTGTTTTCCTCTTTCCTTACAGTCCATCAAGTTTACATAACGACGGGCAATATGTCAAATGAAAACCCTTGGAAGAGTTGAAGCAAAAAAGAGCTCTGTTATTTTTCTTGCAGGTGGCACCGATTGAACATTCTGTTTTCCTTTAAGATTGTGGTAAAATAGAACCGTATGTTATGAAAAGAATCGAGGGATAGAAATGATTCGAGATTGGGAAGATTTTTTGGCACCATATGAACAAGCCGTCTCAGAACTAAAAGTAAAGTTGCGGGGAATCCGCAAACAATATCGAGAACAAAATAAACACGTGCCGATCGAATTTGTCACGGGTCGTGTAAAACCAGTCGATAGTATTTTAACTAAAAGCAAATTGCGGGGAATCCCTTTGGATCGTTTAGAAGAAGAAATGTCAGATATTGCCGGCTTGAGGATCATGTGTCAGTTTGTTGAAGACATCCATCAAGTAGTTGATCTTTTGCGCACCCGACATGATATGAAGGTAATTATTGAAAGAGATTATATTACAAATAAAAAAGCGAGCGGTTATCGTTCCTATCATTTAGTGATCGAGTATCCTGTCCAATTGATCGATGGTGAAAAGATCATTTTAGCAGAGATCCAGATTCGTACATTAGCGATGAACTTCTGGGCAACGATCGAGCATTCACTGAATTATAAATATCAAGGAGAATTTCCAGATGAAATCAGCGAGCGCCTGCGTCGGTCTGCAGAAGCTGCCTACCAATTAGATGAGGAGATGTCGAATATTCGCGAAGAAATCCAAGAAGCGCAACGGCTGTTTTCACATGGGAAAGGCAATCATAAGGAACAGCGGCAGGGGGATGAAGTATGACAGGGATCAAAGTAGCAATTATCAACAATCAAGAAGAAAAGTCGATGCTTGTCACAAAGCGATTAACAGAATTGTTGGCCCAGTCTGACAATACGATTGACCAAGAGAACCCAGAATTGGTTATTTCAGTGGGCGGAGACGGGACACTGTTGTCTGCGTTTCACTTGTTCAGTCATCGCTTAGCAGAGGTTCGTTTTTTGGGGGTCCATACAGGACATCTTGGGTTTTATACCGACTGGCGAGACTATGAATTGGAAGAATTGGTCGATACGTTGTGCAATGATCGTCAAAAGAGTGTGAGCTATCCTTTGCTTGATGTCCGCATCACTTATACCAATGGGAAATCAGACAAACATTTTCTTGCATTGAATGAATCAACGATCAAGCGGGGAAATCGGACAATGGTAGCTGATATTTCAATCAAAGAAGATCTTTTTGAGAAATTTCGTGGAGATGGCTTATCGATTTCGACACCTACAGGCTCAACAGCTTATAACAAAAGCGTGGGAGGGGCAGTATTGCATCCAAGTATCAATGCTTTTCAACTAGCAGAAATCGCTTCTTTAAACAATCGTGTTTTCCGAACGTTAGGGTCACCGATCATTGTCGGAGATCATGAGTGGGTCAAAGTCAAACTACAAGCTAGTACGGACTATCTAGTGACCATTGATCAATTTACGATTGAACAGGAAGAAATCGATGCGATTTATTATCGTATTGCAGACGAACGGATCCACTTTGCCTCCTATCGGCATATGCACTTTTGGAACCGTGTCAAAGATGCGTTTATTGGAGAAATTTAACAGTTATGGAATTTACTTATCATTATGAGCGGCAAGAGCCGCAACAGTTAAAATACTTTTTGAAAGAGCAAGGGATTTCTAAAGGATTGTTGGCAAAAATCAAGTTTCAAGGAGGCAAGATTTTTGTTAATGACCAAAGACAAAATGTCTTGTATTCTTTGGTGCAAAATGATACGGTAACCATTGTGATCCCAGACGAAGGTGAACATGAAACGGTCTTATTAGATGAGACGCCAATCGAGATCGTTTATGAAGACCAGCATCTTTTGATTGTAAACAAACCAGCAGGCATTGCCTCGATCCCGGCTCAATATCATCCTAATGGGACGATGGCTAATCGTGTCAAAGCTTATTATAAACAGCAAGGTTATCAAGATCAGGTCATTCATGTGGTCACTCGCTTAGATCGGGATACATCTGGATTGATGTTGTTTGCCAAGCATGGCTTTGCCCATGCGAAGTTAGATGTTCAGCTGCGGCAAAAGCAATTGATAAAAAAATATCAAGCAATCGTTGCGGGACAGATTCAAGAATTGGCTTCTCACGGAGAAATCACTTATCCGATTGCACGAGATCTCAGTTCATTATTAAAACGAAAAACAAGTTTGGAAGGGAAATCCGCACGTACGGAATATTGGTTGACGAAAAAGGATCAGCAAGTTGCTGTGGTTACGATTCTTCTTCATACCGGTCGTACCCATCAGATTCGCGTTCATTTTGCTGCCATCCATTGTCCATTACTGGGAGATGAACTTTATGGCGGTGCGATGGATCTTGGCATTGATCGTCAGGCCCTTCATTGTTGCGAATTGGCTTTTACCCATCCTTTCAGCGGCAAATCGCTGCATTTTAAAGCAGACTTGCCGGCAGATATGGCATCAATCAAACAAGCAATGAGTGAATAAAAGAGGTGAAGAGATTGGATGAAAATCAAGAACTTAATGAGCGCTTTGAGCAGCTAACTCAGGCGTTGAATGAAACAGATATCCAAAAATTTCGTGAAGTGTTTTTGGATCTGCATATTTATGAGCAGGGACAATTCTACCAATCTCTCGATGAGTCGCAGCGCCAAATCGTTTATACGTACCTTTCACCCAAAGAGTTGGCGGATATGTTTGACGTGATCGAAGAAGATGATGAACATATGACAGAGTATCTTTCGGAAATGCGTCCCGGCTATGCGGCTGACATGCTAGCAGAGATGTATACCGACAATGCCGTCGATCTTCTGAATACGTTAGATAAGAAGCAAGTAGCAAAATATTTGAGTTTGATGCCGGCAGAAGATGCTAGTGAAATCAAAGAGCTCCTGCATTATGAAGATGAGACAGCTGGTTCATTGATGACGACAGAGTTTGTTTCGATCGTGGCCAATCAAACGGTACGATCCGCAATGTATGTCCTAAAAAATGCAGCAGATGTCGCCGAAACGATTTACTATATTTATGTCGTCGATACGGACAACAAACTGGTCGGAGTAATCTCTTTGCGGGATTTGATCATCAATGATGAGGATACGATGATTGCAGATATTTTGAATGAACGGGTCATGTCCGTGCATGTGGGGGATGATCAGGAAGATGTAGCTCAGACATTTCGGGATTATGACTTTCTAGCTTTGCCAGTTACAGATTACGATGACCATTTATTAGGGATCGTAACTGTCGATGACATCATTGACGTAATCGATGATGAAGCTGCCAGTGACTATTCCGGATTAGCCGGGGTCAACGTGGAAGAAGTCAGTGAAAATCCCCTCAAAGCCTCTTCACGACGCTTGCCATGGCTGATCACATTGCTTTTCTTGGGGATGGCAACAGCAAGCTTGATCAGTCATTATGAAGAGCTTGTAAGTGAAGCAAGTATTTTAGCCGTTTTTATTTCATTGATCACTGGTACAGCAGGAAATGCCGGTACGCAATCTTTAGCGGTTGCGGTCCGCCGTTTGGCCATCTCAGATGATAAAGAAAAAAGCTTTATGCGAACGGTGATCGGTGAAGTCCTCACAGGGTTAGTGACTGGTGCTGTCACCGGTTTAACGATTTTTGCGATCGTGGCTGTCTGGAAACAAAACCCGATCTTAGGTTTTGTTATTGGAATGGCGATGATGTGTGCCATTACGGTAGCGAATCTCGCAGGAAGTCTGATTCCAATGTTAATGGATAAATTAGGCTTTGATCCAGCCGTTGCCAGTGGTCCATTCATTACGACACTTAGTGATTTGACTAGTGTCTTGATTTATTTCAACATTGCTAGCTTATTTATGAACTATTTTATTCGTTGAAAAAACTAGGTATTCCTTTCAATCAAAGTAGATCCATTCATCAAAAGCGAAGCGCCTCTTTTCTATAAGAGACGCCTCGCTTTTTTGTCTTATTCGTATCGATGATGGGACCATGATGGTAAATTTATTTTTGCAACTTGGGAATGACTGACGAAGGAGAAACGCCAAAAAGTTTTTTAAAAGACTTGCTAAAGTGATACGCGTCTTGATAACCAACAGCAGAAGCGACTTCTTTGATCGTGAGTTTCTCGTTTGTCAGCATATCTCTCGCACGTTTTAGCCGGATCTCGATTAAATAATTGATTGGGCTGACTCCAGTAGCCTCTTTAAAAACTTTTGAAAGATAGGTTGGACTGAGAAACTGATCTTGTGCGAGCTTTTCTAAAGTGATTTCTTCTTTATAGTGGTTCTCTAAAAAGTAGATGGTGTAGTTAACGATTTGTTGGTGGCGGCGTTGGCTTTTCGTGAGATAGGGAACCACATTCAGACGTTTGTCGTTTAAGCCTCTTAATATATAGACCAGCATCTCGATGATCAATGCTTTTTGCATTAATTGGAATTCATCTTGCTCCTCATTACTCTCCCGAACGAGCTGCCACGCTTTATCTAAAACTTGGTGGTGGTATTTTCCTAAATCCAGTAACGGTTGCTTGTTGGGGAAAAAGTTGCGTTTGAATCCTTCTAAAGAAATATTCTTTAAGCCAATATGCAGTTGGTGGGAACAAGTCCCTGACTCCTGAAACTCACAATGATTGACACCAGGGTTAAACAACATGATACTGCCTGCCTTGATTTTAGTAGCTGGCGCCTCTTCAAAATAATAATTGCTTTCTCCTTCTAAAACGATACTGATTTCCAAGAAATCATGGTGATGCATTTCTCCATGACTTTCAGACTGTGTCCAAGGATCAAACAAGTAGATAATTTCGGGATTAAAGGTTCTGGGATTTACTAGATTCATTCATTTATCACTCCAATGGTGTCAGAACCTGGTAATTTCAGGTCGACGGCTTCTTAGTAATATTTTACATCAAAATGAGTAAGAAAAACCATTTTAATCGCCTAGTAAATCGCTAAGCTTAACAACGAGAGGGGGAATTAGATGAGTAACACACAATGGATCTGGCGATATGCGAAAAAAAATCGTGGCCGAATCATTTTAGCAATCCTGTTTTTACTTATTAATGCTGCGTTGATCGTCGTCAATCCATATCTAGGGGGAATGGTGATCGATGATGTGATCAATCAGCAGCAAACGCACTTATTGATTCCATTATTACTGATTATGATCGCAACGACAGTGATCCGAACCATTGTCCGCTATGCGTATCAACTATTATTTGAACGAGTTGGACAAAACACGCTCTATCATTTACGAGAAGATTTGTATCACAAACTGCAAGAACTGGATTTTGACTTCTTTAATCATACGCGAGTTGGGGATATTATGGCGCGTATGACAGGGGATACCGATGCTATTCGACACTTTGTTTCTTGGGTGACCTATAATATAGCCGAATGTTTTTTGTGGTTTTTCTCAGCCGTAGTGGTCATGAGTTTTATTGACTGGAAATTGATGCTTGCTTTAGTCGCTGTGACGCCAATCATCTTTCTATTAACGAATCAAATGTCAAAAAAAGCTCATCCATTGTTCTTTGAGATTCGGGAAAGCTTTTCTCGGTTGAATTCGATGGTAGAAGAAAATATTGGTGGTAATCGCGTCGTCAAAGCATTTGCCAGAGAAAATTATGAGATCGACAAGTTTAAAGCGTACAACCAAGATTTCAAGACCCGCAACATGGCTTCTGCCGAAGTATCCCGAACCTATTTGCCTTGGTTGGATGGATTAGCCGGAAGTTTGAATGTCATTGCTTTGGTCTTAGGAGGAATCTTTGTGATCAATGGAGACATGACATTAGGTGATCTAGTGGCATTCAACGGGTACCTATGGATGTTGAATAACCCGATGCGAATGAGTGGCTGGCTGATCAATGATGTTCAACGTTTTTCTGCCGCCTGTATCAAGATTCGTCAAATGCTCGCACAAGAGTCGAAAATTCCTGTCCATGAAAAGAAAGCCTTGGAACCAATCAAAGGCTTTGTGGAATTTAAACATGTTTCCTTTCATTTTTCCGATGATCCGGATCAAAATGTTTTGGAAGATGTTAGCTTTAAAATCGGACCTGGGCAAACGTTAGGGATTTTAGGTGAAACCGGCTCTGGTAAAACAACATTGGTCAATCTTGTAGGCCGGTTTTATGATCCTACTGAGGGTGAAGTGCTGATTGATGGCAAAAATGCGAAAGAATATCCGGTCCGCCAAATGCGGGAGAACATTTCAATGGTCATGCAAGATGTATTCTTGTTTTCTAACACGATCTCTGACAATATCGCTTTTGGAAATCCGTTGGCAGACGAAAACTTTATCCGGCAAATGGCGGTGGTAGCGGATGCCGACACCTTTATTTCCCGAATGCCTCAAGGTTATGAAACTATCGTCGGTGAGCGGGGAGTAGGCTTATCCGGTGGCCAAAAACAACGTATTTCATTGGCACGGGCTTTGGCGAAAGATCCATCGATCTTGATTCTTGATGATACCACTTCAGCGGTTGACATGGAGACAGAATCCAAGATCCAACAAGAGCTAACCAAACTAACTGGAGAAAAAACGACTTTCATCATTGCTCATCGGATCTCTTCTGTCCGTGAAGCAGATCAAATTCTGATGATGGAAAAAGGACGCGTGATCGAGCAGGGAACCCACGAAGAACTAGTTGCCAAAAAAGGCAGATACTTCGAGGTATACCAAAAACAATTGGGATTGACTGGAGGTGACGACAATGGCGCGCAATAAATTTGATGTGGATGAAGAACTGGAACAGGAGTTCAGTTGGAAAGACTTTAAACGATTGGCTCGCTATGTCGTCCCTTATAAAGCGAGTATCGGTAAAGTTCTCTTTACGATCATCTTAGCCAATTTGGCGGGAATGCTTGCTCCGGTATTTACAAAAATTGCGATCGATTCAGCTATTCCTGACCAGAATAAAATGCAGCTGTTTTTGATCGGTGCTGCGTTTGTTGTGACACTGCTGATCATTGGACTGTGCATGCGTTACCGGATTTATCATATTACGAATATTGGCCAAGACGTCTTGAAAGACATGCGTTACGATATCTTTGAACATTTACAGCGCTTGCCTTTTTCCTATTTTGATACGCGGCCTCATGGAAAGATTTTGATCCGTGTGGTCAACTATATCAATACACTGAGCGATCTATTAAGCAATGGACTGATCAATCTGATCTCCGATGTTTTCAATGTAGTGATCACACTGATTTTCATGTTAGTCATCGACGTCAAACTGACATTGTATTCATTGGCACTCTTACCGATCTTGTTCGTGATGGTCATGGTGATTAAAAATAAACAGCGCAAAGCTTATCAAGTTTTAAGCAACAAACAGTCGAATCTAAATGCGTATATTCACGAAAGTATCGCTGGTATCAAGATCACTCAATCCTTCGCCCGTGAAGAAGAAAATGCCCAAATTTTTGAAGAAGTCAGCAATGATTACCGTACATCTTGGATGAAAGCTGTCAGAGTCCAATTTTTGATGTGGCCAGGGGTGCAAAACATCTCTGTGATCACTACTTGTCTGATTTACTTTGTTGGTATTCGTCAAATCGGTGTTGATGTCAGTACTGGCACGTTGATTGCTTTTATTAGTTACATCAATAATTTTTGGAATCCAGTAATCAATATCGGAAATTTTTATAATTCACTGATCACGGCAACGGCGTACCTTGAACGGATCTTTGAGACGATGGATGAAGTACCGGATATTGAAGATAAAGCTGATGCGATAGAATTGCCGAGCATCAAAGGGGAAGTGGCTTTCGATCATGTGACTTTCCGTTACGAAGAAGGCAAAAATATCTTGTCTGATGTTAACTTCCAGATTCAGGCAGGAGAAAGTATTGCGTTAGTTGGTCCTACCGGCGCAGGTAAAACGACGATCATCAACTTGTTGAGTCGGTTTTATGATGTGAATGAAGGCAGTGTCAAAGTTGACGGTTATGACGTTCGGGATGTGACCTTGGAATCATTGCGCTCACAAATGGGTGTCATGCTGCAGGATACTTTTATTTTCTCGGGGACGATCATGGAAAATATTCGTTATGGAAATCTGGCAGCAACCGAAGAAGAAATCATCGAAGCTGCAAAAATCGTTCGAGCCCACGAGTTTATCAAGGAGTTGAAAGATGGTTACCACACAGTTGTTGAAGAGCGAGGAAGTACGTTATCCGCAGGGCAACGCCAGTTAATTTCCTTTGCCCGAGCATTACTGGCAGATCCAAAGATATTGATTCTAGACGAAGCAACTTCAAGTATTGATACAAAGACTGAAGAGCTGCTGCAAGAAGGGCTTTTAAAACTTCTGGAAGGCAGGACGTCCTTCATTATTGCCCATCGCCTGTCAACGATCAAAAATTCCGACTGTATTTTTTATGTCGCTGGGGGAAAAATTGCTGAATCGGGCAATCACGACCAGCTGATGGCCTTAAAAGGGCTCTATCATCACTTGTACCAATCACAGTACGATTTGTTGCAGGCGATATGATAAATGGTAGTAGGCTTTGCGCAAAAAAAGACATTCGTTTATCAGCGAATGTCTTTTTTGCTTAATGATCTGTCAAATCAACGATTTTCGTTCCGTGGAGTTCAGAGACACCAAGCTGATCGGCAATTGACTGGGCATTCTTGTATGAAATACCTGCACCTGGTAAAATAATCAAGCGGTCTCCTGCATAGTCGATCAATGCTTTTAACCGTTCTAAGTTCTCTTCGATAGCTGTTCCTGCTGGCCCGCCATGTGTGAGGATGCGGTGGACGCCGTGATCAGCAAGCCAATCAATGGCTTCAAATTGGCGAGATTCCGGAATGGCATCAAATGCCATGTGAAAAGTGATCTGTAATCCTTCAGCTGTATCAATCAGAAGTTCCAGTGCTTCCTCATCGAGCCAGCCGTTCGGTGTCAGACAGCCAAAGACCACACCATCAGTTCCTAATTTCTTGGCTTCGATCAAATCGGTGTGCATGATTTTTAACTCGATGTCATTATAAACAAAATCACCGCCTCTTGGTCGAATCATTGTCATGATCGGTACACTTTTTTCACCAGCGTAACTCAGTGCTTCTTCAATCACACCCGTGCTAGGTGTGGTCCCGCCGACAGCCAAATTGTCGCATAACTCGATCCGTTTTGCTCCTCGGCCGATCGCTAATGGGATCTTCGTATAATTTTCGGCACAAAATTCTTTTAACATCTGTTTCCCTCCGTTTTTCAGCTGTTATTCTATACTAGCATTTTACCATAAGTCTATGCTAAAGTAAGAAAGAGAAGAGGGATTTGATATGTTAAAAAAAATCGATCGTGGGCGACTTTTTCTTGAGGCCCATAGCGACTTATTTGAGTGTCCATTGTGTCATCAGCAGGTCTTTGCCAATGAGAGTGGACTGATTTGTCTGAATCGTCATCGTTTTGATCTTTCAAAAAAGGGTACTTTATTTTTTTTGGATCATCCTGTGAAAACGGAGTATGATCAAGGAATGTTTGTTCCTCGAAGTCGGATGATCCAAAGTGGGATGTATCGTCCAGTCTTAGAGGGCATCTCCCACCAGATTGAACAATCCGAAAACATTTTAGATATTGGTTGTGGGGAAGGCAGCTTTCTTGCCCAATTATTAGCCGGACAAGAAAAAACGGCAGTAGGATTTGACATTGCCAAGGAAGGCATCTATTTGGCAACCAATCATGCTGCTTCTGCCTTTTGGTGTGTCGCAGATCTCACGAATCTTCCTTTTGCCCCCGCTAGTTTTGATACGATTTTGAATTTATTTTCGCCTTCCAATTATCAGGAATTCGACCGCATCTTGAAGCCGGGCGGACAAGTGATCAAAGTTGTGCCAGCAGCAAGCTACCTTAAAGAGCTGCGGCAAGCTTTTTATCCAGATGATTCTGCAAAACAAGTCTATTCTAATGAACGTGTCGTTGATAAATTTTTTGCAAAATATCCGCAAGCGAGCCGAGAACGGATTTGTTATCCATTCTCAATCCCAGAAGACCGGCGACTGGACTTGTTGGCGATGTCGCCATTGGAGTGGGGTGCGTCAAAGGAGCAAATAGCAAAAGTTCGGGAAAACCCGTTACACGAAATAACAGTCGATATTGAGTTGTTAGTCGCGAAAGTTTCTTGAAAAATTTTTGAACTTTTTTGTTATTTACCCTTGCAATCATGTCATGGGAGTGATATATTGTTCTTAAGTCATTTTTCATTGGTTTTTATCAGGTTCCTGTTCTGATAAAAGTTAGTGAAAAGAGCTTCACTAACGTAACGACTCGCAGTGATTGACACCGAGTTGGTACGTTTTTTATATGAAAATAAACCAAAAAATGGCAAAAAAAGTCTCTCTTCGTTTATAATAAGG